>JAFUMP010000049.1 GCA_017482685.1 bacterium
AGAACAGGAAAGGGAGATTATTATGAATAGAGAAGAATTAATTGCAGAAATTTCTAAATCTGCAAAAGTGACTAAGAAAGAAGCTTCAGAAGTTTTATCAGCTACAATTGATGCAATTCAATCTGCTGTTAAAAAAGGCGAAAAAGTTACTCTAGTTGGTTTCGGTACATTTGAATCTAGAAAAAGAGCTGCAAGAATCGGCAGAAACCCACAAACAGGCAAAGAATTAAAAATTGCTGCTAAAACAGTTCCTGCATTCTCAGCAGGCAAAAAATTCAAAGAAGCTGTTAGCAAGTAATTCCTAACTAGCAGAAATTCTTTAATTAAAAAGACGAAGTACAAGCGACTTCGTCTTTTTTTTTATTAAAAAATTCCTCAATATGTTACATGTTAGGATACACAATTTCTATTGTGTTACATGTTTTATCGGCATTTTTTAGTGAAAACTTTAGGATTTTTCGAGAAATTGTTACAATTCGGACAAAATTGTTACAATTGGATTTTAAAACACACAACTTTAATCAGTTGATTATACTGTCCTTTTTACTCTTTAAGGATTTTATAGGCTCAACAACCAATAATAGCAGTAATTTACCCCATTTGTGTATCTAAACATGTAACACAATAGAAATTGTGTTACATGTTCAAATTTAATCTCAATTGATTAATTTGAAAAGAGATACTAAAGCTTTTAAGGAAACTAGGCAAAAGGTTTGTGAGATGGCAGGCGAAGATTTTTTCAAATTTAATAAAGGCAATGAGTTTAGGTTTTCAAACTTTAGAGAAATAAAGGAAGAAGATCTAAAAGGTGCTGATGAAAAAACAAAAAAACTCTTTAATATTTTTGCAGGCGAAGATAAAATCTTGCAAGAAGTAGAAGCAAAGAGTTTATTTAATGTTTTAAAATCTGCTGCCGGAGATAACCAAGTATTAGAAGATAACGAAATCAAAGCATTTGCAAAAGAACATATTGGCGAAGAAGTTGATACAAATGTATTTATGGACTTTGTAAATAGGTTATTTGATTCTAAATTTTGTATTAATGTTGATTTACAAGCTTGTACAGATGCAGAAACTGCAAGACAAGTTGCAAAAGGTTATGCAGCACAAAAACAACAAACATTCTTGGAAGAAGCAGCTTGCAAAGAGATAGTTATTGATATTATTGATGAAAACCTTTCAGAAGCATATGAAATATTGAATAGCCAATATCTAGGCTCAATTTCAGGTTGGCACGATGAAAGAAAAGACAAGAATGATATTTTAAAAACATCTAACGTATCTAAGGTTTTGGATTACCAAAATGCCGGTATTGAATGGATGAATAAAGCTAAATTAGCTCCACCAAATGGGCTTACTAAAAAAGAATACTATGAAGGCAATAAACAAAGAATCAAAGATATGATTCTTACTCGTGTTTTAGTCCTAGATACTAATACCAAATTCAAAGAATTAAAGAACAAATATTCTGAAGAAAAACTAGCTCAAATCATTGGGGATTATGTAGAACAATTATGCTCAAATGCATCGATAGAAGATTTAAAAGATATTCAGAAACAATTTGTTTCATATAGTGGTGTAGAGGAAATTCAAGCATTAGAAAATGTTGTTGACAATGCTATCAAATTTAATGCTGATAAAAACAAGCCTATGCCTTATAGCGAAGTTCCTTTACCAAAATTTGACAACTCAAAAGGCATAGTTCCTGAATATTGGAATAGTGATGAACCAATTTCTTTTGAAGAAGTTTACAAAATTGAAAGAGGTACTGAATATTCACAATACAAAATTGAACAATATGCACTAGCTAAAAAAGAAATGGAAGTTGTAGCTAATGCATATAACAAAAAGCAACAATTTATCGAATTTGCAGAAGGTTTAAGAAAAGATGAAACTTTAAGTATTGATGAAAAAGCCCAAAAAGTTTTAGAAGGCTTTGCAACATTCTATACGTTAGCTGAGGATGGTGGTTTAAGTCAGTTAAAAGAATTAATCACTAAATCTAAATTACCTATTAGCATTGATGAAAACGGATTTAATTTTGGCACTTTAGATGATAGTGCTAAAAATAGAGCATTAAATTCATTATTAAAACTAGCTCAACAATCAAAAGAAAAAGAATTTGAAGAATTTTTAAATGGTAAAACAATTGAAGATTATCAAATAGCTTTAGCACAAGCTCACGATGAAGCTATCGGGGATGAGAATGGGAAAATGATGGCTGAAGCTATGAAGAATGATAACCTAACTTGTATCCAAAGATGGACAGGCAATACATCAATGGCAGGTATGGGTATGACAATTGTCGGTGGTATTCTTTGTTTTACTCCACTTGCACCTTTAGGAGCAGGAATGATTACAGTTGGTAATACTCTTGCAATTGGTGGTATGGTTGCAAAAACAGGCTTAGGTGTTACTGATTACGCAACTAAAGATGTTCAAACTGCTGAAGAAGCTGAGCAATTAACTAAAGACTTTATTATGGATGCAGGTGGTTTTATCATAGGTATGGGAGCAGGCAAAGCTGGCTTGAAAGCATTTAGTAAACTTATTGATAAAAAGCTTGTTGCTGTTTTCGGACAACAAATTGCATCAGGTAATAAAATGCAAGCATTAAAAACTGTGTTTACGAATCCTGAATATTTAAAGAATTTTATGACGGCAGCAGGAGCAAAATTAAGTGCTGACTTTGTAATCTCTTATGCAGGGGATTTGGCAATGATGGGTATTTTAGATACACAAGACGATTGGCAATCTCTATTAAAAGCTAACTTAACAGGTATTTTGGTCGGTATGTCCGGCGATATTAAAGACGTATCAGGTGTTGGCAGACCTCGTAACTTTGGAGTTTCTGATGGTGTAAGACCAATGACTGAAATGGATTATGGACAAAGACTGTTGGGTAATGATGTAACTGTGGCTGATCCAAAAACAGGTGCAACTGTTGAAGGAACTGTAACAGGATTATATAGCCAAAACGGACAAGTTGAAATCGAAGTCAATGGACAAAGATATTCTACTAATGATGTCGCAGAGGTTAAAGGGGAAGTTAAAGTAGAGGTCGAAACTCCTAAAGTAGAGATTTCATTAGGACAAAGGTTAGAAACTGCAAGTTCAAGAGAAGAATTTGTTGCAATTCGTGATGAAATAAAAGCTATGCCAGCTGGAGCAGAAAAAACAGCTTTACAACAAGAATATCTAAGAAAATGGAATGAATTCTCTCGTAAATACAATGAGCAATTTGATATCAGAATGGAATATAAACCTGAAAGTTCTGAAAATTTAAGCACTATAAAAGCAGATATAAAAGCTACTAGTTTAGAAACTGCAAAAGCAAAAATTTTAGAACTTTGTCCTGACAGTAATGCCTATTACTTAGAAAATATTCTTAATGCTTGTAAAATAAATAATGAAGTAAGTCAAGTTTTATTAGAAGAGGCTCTCTCTTTATTGAAAATGGGTAAAGATATTGCAAGTTCCTCATATATAATTGAATCCTTTAAAACTAAAGATGGTAAAATTGATAGTGCAATAATTGGGAAATTCCATGAATTAGTTGATAGTAATACTAACATGGATGATGTAAGAATGACCCTATCTTACTGTAAAGATAAAAATGGTCTTTTTAGCGAAAATTTATATAATAAACTTACAAGCCTTAGAGAACAAGATTATTATGCACATGAAGTTTTAAATGCTTGTAAAATTAACGGTGAAGTTGTAGAAACAACTTGGCAAAAAGCTTTAGAATTAGAATCTCTTGGTTTTAAAAATGAAGAAATTTGTAAAATATTAGAAGCTTGTCAAGTTAAAGAAAGTCAAGAACGTAGAGCCAAAGTTGTTGATTTTAGTGACGAATTATATTCAAAAGCAAAATTATTATTTGAAGAACATAAGTTTGAACCTAAAAATATATATTTAATTATAGAAAAATGTACTGTTGATGGTAAATTCTCTCAGGAACATTTTGATCGTGCTTTAAATTTACATAACAAAATTGAAGAATATCACATTCATGATTTTATGCGATATCCTGATGACGCACTTGTTTCAATACTTGATCTAAAAAATAAATACGATATCAAAGAATTAGATTTAAGCTACATAATACGTCAGTGCGTTGAGACTGTTGATGGCAAATCAATATCTTCTCAAACTTGTTTTGAAAAAGCAAATGAAATGATTTCTTCATTTGGTATAAAACCTAAAGAAGTTGCATCATTATTAAGTGCTTCTAAAATAGATGGAGTTCTAGATTCAAGATTGTATAAAGAAGTAATAAATTTACATGAAACAGGTTTTTCTAATATTAATAGGTTAATTGATTCTATAACAACCAAACCTTCAAAAGAAGGAGATTCTTCTATTGTTAATTATGATTTATTACAAAAAGCAAAAGAATGGCATAAAAAAGGTATATCGGAAGATTGGGTTAGCAATTATGCATATTCATTAAATAGTCAAAACTTAGACGCAAAAGCATACGATTTAGTTATTGAATATTATCAATCAGGATTTAAAGACGGCCAAATTACAAATTTAATATACGCAAACTCAAATTTAGATGATATCTCATTGTCTGAATTTAAAGATGCTGTTTTTGAACTTAAAAAACTTGGTCTAGATAATGATAAAATTATAACAGCATTGCATTCAATAGGCTTACCAAATGGGTGGGGAAATCCTAATTTTAAGATAACTAAACGTAATTTATTTATATTAAAAGATTTAGTTCAGAGTGGTGTTGAAAATCCTAATTGGATTTTTAATATGTCCAAAGATAATTATGTTATTAACCAAGATAGATTAGAAGTATTATATCAACGAATAAAAGACGGTGTTCCTGCAACTAGATTAGGGGAAATTAGTTATATAGAATTTAATCATCCCGAAAACAAAGAACTAATAGATACTCTCTTAGAATTAAGCAAATTAGTTCGAGAAGATTATGATCGTAATTCTTTTATACAACTAACACAGGTAATTACAAATGCTCATTTGAATGGCAATAAAGATTTAATAACATCGACTTTTGAAGCACTAAAAGTCGGAGTAAAAGAAGACGATGTAATGCGATTATTAGAAAATAATATTAATGATTATACAGTATTACAAAACGTAGTAGGCGATGATGCACCAAAAGTTATTGCTGAAATTAAAACAAAAATATTAGATTCATTGAAAAACAACCCTGAAAAAGCTCAACAAATATTTGACATATATAATAGGGTTGGAAAGAATATTATAGATAGAAATTTATCTCTACTTGATTTATGTTTAAAACACCCTGATAAATATAATGAAATTTTAAATTCTCGTTATCCATTAGATTATCAAGGTAATCGCTTAGGCTATCAATCAACTTTAGCAAATGATTTAATAATAAAGTTAGATAATGCAGGAATCCCAATTGATGATGTCCTAAAATATATTGATATTATTTGTAAGAATACATTCCGTCAGAATGAGACTTATCCAACTGAAGTTATTAATAAAATAGTTGAATTGCATAATAATAAGAAACTTGATAGTACAACATTAGAACTAATAAAATATATCCCTAAAGTAGATCACACCATCGAATTACTCGATGAAATAATTCGTTTAAAAGACGACAATTTATTAGCTGAACTTAACGACGGAAATGCAGGTTCTTTTATTTATAATTTATGTGTTAACCCTCAAAAAAACAACCCATCTGGTGTTGCAGAAATTCACGAAAATTATAAAGAGATTCTCGAATTTTATATAAAAAATAAAGATATTCTCACTAGTAAGGAACTTAAGAGTGATGGTCAGGTTAAGACAGATATTCTAGACTTTTTTAGAGTCTATAAAGATAACTACGTTCTATCTGAAAATAAATTAAATTTAGATGATTTTCAAGCAATGGTTGATATTGTTTCCAAAACAGGATTAGAGCCTTCTACTCTAATAGGTGTTATTGGTAATGGACATGCTACTAAATTAAAGGCCTTTACTGATAAAGTTGATTTAGAAAAATATTCAGAGGAAATCAAATTAATTTTTAATAAATTAAGTACATATCATGATAATTATGCTCATTCAAAATTCTTGGAATCTGATATATCAGCAAAAGAATTAGAATTTCTACTTGATATTCAAAAATTAATGATTGAACGATCTAAAGAAGACCCACAAGTTCTTGATAATTTTACTTTTAGAATGTTTAATTCTAGTGAAGAAATGTCTGATGAGGCTTTAAATAAATTAAGATATTATTTAGAAATGGATTTTGCAGATCCTAACATTACCTCAAAAAACATCAATATTAGTTGTTATGAGCATTTAATGGAGATCGGAAGAGCACA
>JAFUMP010000050.1 GCA_017482685.1 bacterium
TATATTTTAATTAGAATACAAATATGGGGATGAAAGGTTTAATTGTAGGGTTGTGTATTTTATACTCTCTAAGCGTTAATGCTTATGAGGGAACTCCTTATTACAGTAGACCAACTACGAGTCAGCAAACTCAAGCAGATTTTTCAGAATATATGTATAATGTGCAAACCAAACTCAAAAAAAACTGGGTTACTCCGGATTTTTTAGAAGAAGGTCACGTAAGAGTTTTATTCAAAATAAACAGACAGGGAGAAGTTATATCAGGTGACATAATAGAAAGCTCTGGAAATCCTGTTTTTGACGAATCAGTAGTAAATGCAATCCACCGTTCTGAGCCTTTTGGCATATTCCCAGAAAACACAACAAGACAATATATAACCATAAATTACTCCTTTGATACTAGCTTTGTTAAAACAGATAAAATAAAAGAACTTTATGAACAAGCAAAAAGATATACTTATTCTGACAGGCAACTTGCTTTAAAATACATTGATATGGCAATAAAAGAAGTTGGAGAAGATCCTGAAAGCTATTTTTTATACAAGCGCAGAGCACGTATAAAAGAAGCTATGGGAAATCACCTTGAAGCAAAAGAAGATTTAGAACAATATGAAAAAATGAAAGCTAAAGTCGATATAAAACGAGTCCATGCTTTAAAATATCATGCAGAAAACGAAGATACTGCTTTTGCTTATTATTATCTAGCTTATGCTTATGAACAAATTCGTGATTACGAAGGTGCAATTTGGGCTATTAATAAAGCTATAGAACGCACTGATTTAAACCAACAGTATCGTAGATACAGAACAGAGCTCGTAAAAAAACACGAGCTATAGTCTAAAGTGGTGTATAATCACTGTAAATAAGACTTGCCCAGCCTTCAAAATAGCTTATTTGAGTAAGACTTCCTGTTTTAATTAGTGTTTTATATTGATTTTCTGGTTTTAGCTCTAAAGCTGATGCTATGGCTGATTGAACTACTTCCGGAGTTGTTACAATAATAATTCTGCTACCTTTATTTTCTTTTATAACATTAGCTAAAGTTTTTGCTACCCTCTTATTAAAATCTGCTAAAGCTTCTCCATTTTCTGGAGTTTGTGTAAGAATATTTTTACCTTGCTCTTTAAAAAGGTCCATATAAAAAGACCCGTGCCAAATCCCATGATTTCTTTGTTTTAAATCAAGCGGAGTAGCTTTTTGTTTAAACAATTTAGCAATAATATTAGCAGATTGAGTACAACAAGCATTAGGGCTGGTATAAATTTTATCATAAGCAACCCCACGCTTGAGGAGATATTCGCAAACTCTTTCTATTTCTTCTTCACCAAAATCATTTAGTTTTGGAGATTTTAAATTATCATTAACAATCCCGTCTAAAGAATAGACAGTTGCTCCGTGTGTTATAAAAGTTATTTTACATATACGTTTAAACATCTTATATATAATTATAGCACATCTATTAGTCTTTTTATAGATGTGCTATTTTATTGTTTTAATTTTTATTTTTGTATTGGTAACATTTTATTTTGCATTGGGTGTGTTGATTGATATTTTTTTCTACCTTCTTTTTTCATCTCTTTAAGAATTTTCTTTTGGCTTCTTGTTAAAATTGATTCAAATTCTTTGAAATTTTCTCTTTTTATATCATGCGCCTTTTTTTCTAATACCTTTAATTCTTTATCAATCACATCTAGACGTTTTTCTTGTTCTTCAACTGCAATCCTAGACATTTTAACCATCATTGCTTCTTGTTTTTTCATCATTATTTCATCCATAACGGGACGAATTTTTTGATGTCCTTTGATTCGAATTTCTCTTGCTTTGATTTTCTGTTCTTCTGAAAGTCCTAAACGCTTTTCAAATCTATTTTCTCTTTGAATTTTTACATTTTGCTGATTATCAATTTTTTCAGGTTTAACCACTGCTTCATTAGCATTAGCCATCGTTAGTGAAAAAATTAAAACTGTAAATAATACTAATATTTTTTTCATAAACACCTCTCTATAATAAATCTTCTAGTTTTTCTGTAAGTTCCTTTTTGGCGTTAAAAATCCTTGATTTTATTGTACCTAAAGGACAATTTAATTTTTTTGAAGCTTCTTCGTAAGTATAGCCATATATTTCACAAAGCATAATTGTTTCTTTAAGCTTAGGTTTTAAACTTTCTATAGCTTCAATAATACGTACTTGTCTTTCATTTCTAATAATTTGAGCTTCAGGAGTCTGTTTTGAATCTTTTAATGTATTCAAAACAATCTCATCAGAAGTTGTATTATTAGAATTCTTAAATCCGGCAGATTTTAAATAATCTTTAGAAACATTTTTGGCAATAGTACTAATCCAGCTCTTAAACGAGCCTCTTTCTTCATACTTTTCAACATTTTTCCAAGCTTTAACGTACACTTCTTGTTCTAAATCTTCGTTTTCTTGTTTAGTAATCAGTTTTATAATATTTTTTACATTTTGTTTGTTTGTTTTAATTAAATCATTAAAATTCATCATCCACCATTAAAAGTCCATAAGAATCAACAGGAAAACCTAAATCTTCTGCCGTTAAAGTATCACCATACATTAAAGAATCCGCCAGTTCATTATCATTATTTACAACTCCAAAAGTAGCTGAAAAAAACATAAACAAAGCTAATGCACAAACAGCTTTAAGCTTTCTTATGCGATTTGATTTAGATCTATAGTAAAACTTTGTTTCACCAATTAAATTAGAAACTTTTTGCATTTTTTCATGCTCTGCACGACAGTCAGGACATTCTTCTAAATGCTTCATCAACTCTTCTTCTGTTGAAAAAATAAACAAGCCTTCGTATTTTGAACATTTGTTTTCCATAATGATTTACCTCTTATATTAGTATAACGAAAAAGAAATAAATTTGTTCAAATTCTTTTTAATTCAAATAATATAATCATCTATTTGAAGGTTTGACTTTTAGAAAAAAATTCTTAAACTATAGTCATAAACATATAAGTAAAATCGTATGGAGATATTTTTATGAGTAAAAGATTAGATGGGACATCTATGTTCACAGGAATTAGTTCGGGCTTAACAAATGCTTTTACACAATTGACCAATCAATATGAAGATGGGGTTACATTAGAAAACCTAAATAAGGCTTTATCTAATTCTAATTTTATCAATAATGCAACAGCTAATGGAACATTCGCATCATATTTAACAAATAATTTTAATACGGTTGACTCTGATAGCGATGGCAAGATTAGCGCTAATGAAATTCAGAATCTTATGACACAAATGTCAGCACAAGGACTAACTCGAGAGCAAATTATTGCACTAGGAGCTTCTTCTGGAATTGGCTCATCTCTACAAGAAACTGTTCTTAATCATTTTGATCAAATAGATAAAAATAAGGATGGAAGAGTAACCAACCAAGAAATTCAAGCTTATGGGGTTGAATCAGATCTTGAAAAACAAAAACTTGCTGATAGAAATAGAATTATATCAAATATGTCAATGTTCTACGAAACAGGAAATATTGATAATTCAAGTTTATTAGACTATAGATATCTTAATGACGAAAAATCATAATTAATTATACTCCTTTTGTGTGTGGAAAAGGGAAAATACTAAAAGAAATAAACCCCTAAAACTTTTTTAAGTCTTAGGGGCTTTATTTATTTAATCAAATTTTTATATTGCAGAAGCACCTGATACAATCTCAACAAGTTCTTGAGTAATAGCAGCCTGACGAGCTTTATTATAATCAATAGTTAATGTTGTAATCATTTCTTCTGCGTTATTAGATGCAGCTGACATAGCTGTCATACGAGAAGCTAATTCACTCGCATTAGCTTCTAAAAGCGCTTGATATATAGAGTTAGTAATAAACATTGGAACAAGCTGTTGTAAAACACCATTCGCACTTGGATCAAATTCCATAACAGGATCAAGTTCATGATGTTCTGCCTTTTCAATCTCAACTGGTAAAATTTCCCAATCTACAATATTATAAGACATCATATTATTAAAATGAGTTGTTATAATATCAATTTTATCAATTTTTCCAGCAACAAAATCATTAGCAATATCTTCAGCAATTAAATTTGCACCAGTCGCTGTCGGATCATTTGCAACTGCACTATAGCCTTCTCTTAATTCAAACTTGCCAGCTTTATGCTTAAACCCTGATATAGCTTTTTGACCAACAGGGTAAACCACTGTATTAATACCTTTTTCAGCATTCTCTTTAATTCTTTTTAAAGTAGCTTTTATAATATTAGCGTTATAAGCTCCAGCTAAGCCTTTATTAGAAGTGATTACAAGTAAGCCTTCAGATTTAACTTCTCTACGGGTCAAAAGTGCTGGATAATTATCTAAACCTCGTTCTACTTTTAGACCATTTAACGAAAAATCACCAACAGTCGCAAGCATTTTACGAGTTAGATTTAATAATTCATCCGAGAAAGGACGAGCAGCTTTAACAGTGTTTTCAGCTTTTTTAACTTTCGCTGCAGCAAC
The DNA here is from genome assembly GCA_017482685.1 of bacterium. Lineage (GTDB taxonomy): Bacteria > Cyanobacteriota > Vampirovibrionia > Gastranaerophilales > Gastranaerophilaceae > CAG-196. The sequence goes on from JAFUMP010000050.1 coordinate 4,490, forward strand.
CATTTTCATTGCTTTCGTGATCTTCTTAGTGTTTTGTACACTTCCTATTCTACTTTTAATATCTTTTAAGTTTGGCATATATTTATCTCTCTGTTGTAAATCCTATTGTTGCAGGCTTTGTTCTATCCATTAGAAGATCAATCGCCTCATAAATTCTACTCATATCTTTATTATAATCTTTACAATGTTCTATAAAATAAGTTTCTAACTCCGAAATTCTTCTTGCTAAATCCTTATTCTCTATAGCCCATTGTCGCATTTGAACAAAAGTATTCATAATTTGAATATTTATTTGAATAGCCTTTTCTGTATGCAAAACGCTTGAAAGCATTGCAACACCTTGTTCTGTGAAAACGTAAGGTAATGTTCTTCTACCACCACGACCAGTTTTTGAGGTCACATTTTGTGATTTCAAAGAATTGTTTGAGGTGCCAGATTGGTACTTCAAATTTTCGTTTGATATCGCAATTTGCGATATCAAAGAATTATTTTCTTCTTTGGTTAATTGAAACATAAAATTTGTAGGAAATCTTGTTATATTTCTCTTTACGGCTTCATTTAAGCGATGAGTCGGAATCTCATACAAATCCGCAAGGTCACTATCTATCATAACCTTGAAACCTCGTATTTCATATATTAAATTTTTTATTTGTACAAGTTCGTTCATATTTTTTCATTGTGTTAAATTAAGTGATAATTGTTCAACCGGATTAACGATTCTATTTATAAAAGAATTAATATTACACATATAGCTATAATTACTGATAAAATAGCCCACAGTACTCGATTCTTTTTAAAATTCTTTACGTAATGAGTTGAAATATTATCGATGTTTTCACAATTATCGTTATTTTTACAGATAATGTGCCCAAATTCAGTTTCTTTTAAACATTCAAGACAGAGTCCTTTGCCACATACTCTGCAAATTCCAAATGCATCTCTGTCATGATGATTAAAACATTTCATTATATAATCCTTTCTTTTGTTAAAGGTCACAATTTGTGACCTTTAACCTATAATGTTTTTCCGTAAGCTTCTAATTGTTCTCTCAAAGCAACTTTGTCTTCATCAGATAATTTATCACCATCATTCAAGCGTTTATCTAATTCAGGCATATTTGCTTCAAAGTGTTCAAACCAACCGGCTTTGTATTCTTGGACTTTTTTGTTATCAATTTCATCCAAATATCCTTCATTAGCCGCAAACAAAATCGTAACTTGTTGAGAAACAGTCAATGGTCTATATTGTGGCTGTTTAAGAACTTCTGTTAATTTTTGACCTCGTAAAAGTTGTTTTTTAGTAGCTGCGTCTAAGTCAGAAGCAAATTGAGCGAAAGCTTCTAATTCTCTAAACTGAGCTAAGTCAAGACGAAGCTGACCACCAACTTGTTTAATACCTTTAGTTTGAGCAGCGCCACCAACACGAGATACTGACAAACCTGCATTAATAGCTGGTCTTACACCTGAGTTAAACAAGCCTGTTTCCAAGAAAATCTGTCCATCAGTAATAGAAATTACGTTAGTCGGAATATATGCAGAAACGTCACCAGCTTGGGTTTCAATAATAGGCAATGCTGTAATACTTCCACCACCTAATTCATCTGATAATTTAACCGCACGTTCTAATAATCTTGAGTGTAAGTAGAATACGTCACCTGGATAAGCTTCACGTCCTGGTGGTCTTTTCAAAAGTAATGACATCGCACGATAAGCTTGAGCGTGTTTTGTTAAATCATCATATATAATTAATACGTGTTTTCCTTGTTCCATAAACTCTTCAGCCATTGCAACACCTGCAAATGGAGCAATATATTGTAATGGAGCTGGCTCATTAGCTGTAGCAGAAACTATAATTGAGTATTCCATCGCGCCGTGTTTTTCAAGAGTCTTAGCTAATTGTGCAACAGTAGAAGCTTTTTGACCAACAGCAACATAGATACAAATTACATCTCCACCTTTTTGGTTCAAGATTGTATCAATTGCAATAGCAGTTTTACCAGTTTGTCTGTCACCAATAATCAACTCACGTTGTCCACGTCCGATTGGAGTTAATGCATCAATAGCAGTTAAGCCTGTTTGTAATGGTTGATGAACTGACTTACGAGCAACAATACCAGGAGCAACTCTTTCGATCGCACGAGATTTATCAGTAATAATTTCACCCTTGCCATCAATTGGACGACCTGTTGGGTTTACAATACGTCCAATAAGTGCATCACCTACTGGAACAGAAGCGATTCTTCCAGTTGTTTTTACACCCATACCTTCTTTAATATGAGTATATTCACCCAAGATAACAACACCTACATTATCTTCTTCAAGGTTTAATGTGATACCCAAAGTACCTTTACCATCATCAAATTCAACAAGCTCGTTTGACATAACATTTCTTAAACCATAGATACGGCAAATACCGTCACCTACTTCAAGAACTGAACCGACATTAGATACTTCCGCTTTCGCTTCATAATTTCTAATATTCTCTTTTAATATTGAACTAATTTCATCAGGATTTATTACTGCCATTTTTTATAACATCCTTTCTAACTTATATTAACTTTTTTCACATATCCCCTCTCCTTTGGGAGAGGGTTAGGGTGAGGGGTCAACCAACTCATCCCTTTATTATTTCTTTACTTAAATCTTCTAGCTTATGTTTAATACTATTATCAATAATCATTTCATCAATTTTAAATATAAGCCCAGCAATAATGTTACTATCAACACCCCAGTTAACAATAACCTCCTTGCTTAATTTTTCAGCAATTTTTACCTTTATTTGCTCTTTTCTTTCTTCATTCAATTCAATTGCAGAAGTTACATTCACTCTTGCAATATTTTTCACTCTTTCTAATTCTTTTTCAAATTCTACAGCAATTTCAGAAATAATTGAAACACGTTTTCTAAGATTAAGAGCAAACAAAAAATTATAAACTATAGGCATTATTGAATTTTGAAAAAGCTTACAAAGCACAATCTGTTTTTCTTCAGTAGAAATTGACGGATTGTTTATAACATTAAATAATTCCTCAGAAGAATTAATTGTTTCAGCTATTTCGTGCAAATCATCAAGAATATCTTCTTTTGAAATATTCTCATCTTCTTGCGCTAACTCCATAAGAGCTAAAGCCCAGCGTTTTGCAACTAATTCACAATTTTTATCTTTAACCCCTGCCATTATTGAGTTACCTCTCCGTTTACCCCTATATTTACCCCTTCATTTACCCCTTTATTTACCCCTACTAATGCATCGATGCTTTCATCAATCAACTTATCATGTAAACCTTGATTCCAAGATAGTTCATTAACAATATGATTTCTAGCGACCTCAATAGAAGCTAAAGAAGCACGTTTCAAAAGTTCATTTTTTAAAATTGTACGACTATTTTCAATTGCCTTGCTAGCATTTTCATGAATAACAAGTGAAGTCTTTTCTCCATCTTGAATAATTTTTTCTCCAACAAGCTTTGCATTTTCTCTCGATTTTTCTATAATCACATCAATTTCTTCCTCAATATGAGCCATAGAATCCTCAATAGAACTCAAGCGTTCTTCTGATTGAACTTTAGTAGACTCTGATTCTACAATGACATCTTTAACTGCAATCTGTGCGTTTTCAAGTTTCGCAGAAACATTAACTTTTCTAACTAAAAAAATTATAATAGATAAGAATATAACGAAATTAAACAAATTCGTCCTTGCAATATAATCTATAAATGTATTAAAGTTTTCCATTACCTATTTTTCCCACAAAACCTTATTTACCACTTCTTCATCAAAGCCTTGAACTTCACTTTTGTAACCAATAACTTTTTCAACAATATCATTTGCTAAATTAGTCATTGAACCTTTTAAAGCGTGTTTCACATCATTAGAAATATTTTCTAATTCAACTCTCGAATTATCTAGCACTTCTTTTGCAGAATTTTGCGCATTGACAACAATATCAGCTCTTTGTGATTTATATTCATCAACGGTATCAATATATTCACTTCTTGCACTTTCTCTTGCACTTGATAATTTTTCTTCTTTTTCAGAAGCCAACGCTAAAGCTTTTTGATTATTTTCTTCCGCCGCTTTATAATTACCATCAATAAAAGTCTTACGCTCCTCCATAATATTTAATATTGGAGCATAAAGAATCTTGTTCATTAATATAACAAACAAAATAAAAGTTACAATTGTAGCTAAAAACGTTCCGTTAAATTCCACTTTTTCAACCTTTGGACGGAGCACATTCCTCTAAATTACTAATTATACTACTATTCCAAGTGCTCCTTTGGAACAAATTTCGAATTAGTGGTAGCACTAACCCATCATACCAGATAATTTCATAGCAATAACTAAAGCGTAAATTGCACAAGCTTCTGCAAGAGCTGCACCTACTAAGAAGAAACCAACTGCTTTACCTGCGATTTCTGGTTGTCTTGAAATTGCATCCATTAGACCTTTAGTTGCAAACCCAATACCAAGTCCAGCACCGATTGCACCAAAACCCATTGCAATACCTGCACCTAATTGAGCCATTTCTGAAATTGTTTGTACTTCTGACATTTTAAATCTCCTTCTTATTTTATAAACTTTATTTTAGTGATTTTCATTTACTGCGGTTGCTATATATACCGTAGTTAACATTGTAAATACAAGCGCTTGTACACAAGCAACTAATATTTCAAAAAACATAATTGGCAAAGGCAATCCCCAAGCACAAAGCCCTAAAAGAGCTGTTATAAGGATTTCTCCAGCAAGAATGTTTCCAAAAAGTCGTAATGCAAGAGTTAATGGTCTTGTCACTAACTCTAAAATTTCTACTAACATTGAAATAATTCCAACAAACGAAATTTCATGTAACAAAAACTTATGCTTTTTCTTAATTACACCTGCAATTACATAGTATACAAGAACAATAATCGCTAACCCAGCTGTTAAATTTATATCGTTTGTAGGCGATGCTATTTCACCTTGCTTTAATTCAAAAACTTTTAATGGCAACTGTCCCATCAAATTAGCAGTTACGATAAACAAAAATAGTGATGCGACAAGTGGAAAATGTTTACGCCCACCTTCATGAATCATTCCTGTCACAAGACCATCAAAATATCCAAGTATTTTTTCAAAAACTAACTGTAGCCTTGTAGGAAAAATTGACAACTTCCTTGTTCCAATAAAAGCAACAATCAACAAAAACGCCATAGCTGCCCACATTGTAATAAGTGTATCCATATTAAAAGTCATATTCTGACCAAATATAACTCGTTCAACCATCCAATGCCCGTGGCTCATTGAATAACCTCTTCTCTCTCTAATTAAACAGGAAAAACCCTAAGTTTAGTCTATCATAAATTTTAGAGTTTTACAAGTTAAAATCCGAATTTTCACAAGTATTAAAAAGAATTTCATCCTTTTAAAGTAGATATTATATATATCAATTAAAAACATTAAAAAATCGGGATGAGATAAATTTCTCACCCCGATTGGTTTTAATTTTTCACTAAGCTTCAGCGCCTTCATTTTTTTTGCCAAGCATATCGTGAAGTTTTGTCATAATTTCTTCACTTTTTTCTTGAGCATCAGATACTATATCATCAGCTCTTTTTTGAATATCCTTGACAGTTGCATCTGTCTTTTTTGCTAAATCAGAAGCCATTTCACCAAGCATTTCTCTTGTTTCTTCTCCTGATTTTGGTGCTAAAAGAATTCCTGCAACAGCTCCTAATGCTGCACCTACTGCAAAACCTGCTAAAAATCTCATTACTGACATATTATATTTTCTCCTTCATTTGTAGTTTAACTTTTTATATCAAAAAACATATTGGCTGACTAAGCTAAATAAAAAGTTTACTTTTTAGCAAACATTTTAAATGCACTACATAGCCCCCCAAAAAAACCTTTTGCAGCTTTTCCTGAAAGTTTAGATGCTTGTCCAATTAACTTCAAAGGTGTTTTTGATAAAAATTTCTTTACTTTTTGTATACTTTCATCAGTTTTAATAATAACTCCACTTACTATTTCAACTGATTTGTTAATATTTTTCAAAGTCGGTTCTAACTCAGTCTTAACAATAGTTGTTGTTTCATTGATATTTTGAGTCAATTTAGAAATATCAAATAAAACTTTTACAAGCATAACCCCTACTAATATTACAATTACACCTGTTGTATAAGACAAAAATGTTAGACCTTGATATAATTCTGCTGTTACCATTTGTGTTCCTTTTTTTATTTACATAAAGTCGTAATCATTAACTTCTTCAAGCTCTTTAGCTTTTCTCATCTTTTTTGATTTAATCATATTACCAATTTTTTTGTATTGTCTTTCTAGCTTATATTTAAGTAAGTCTACTGACTCTAATGCCTGTTTTTTAGCTTCATTGACTTCAGGCGAATATTTTTCTGCTAAATCACAAACAGTATCTTTTACTTTTTCTCTCATTTCAGAACCTGGACAAGGCGCATATAAAACACCTGCAATTATTCCACCAAGAACACCAGCTAAAAGTCCTAGCCCAAAACCTATTGAGGATTTTTCTTTACCCATAATATACCTCTTTTCTTTATTTTATAAAACTTATTATACCATATTTTCTAAGAGTGACCAAGCCCTAACAAAGATTTTAGTTGCTTTAGCCCTTCGAACTCTATTTACCAATTTAATATTTAGTTTTAGAACAAAAACACTTAAAAATATTTTTGACAACTGTTTTAAAAACAATGCTTCTGAATCAGCTTTTGTTTTATCAACAAAATCCCTACTTAAAACAACCCATTGTTCGCTAATTTTTCTCATTAACACAGAAATATCAGATACAGAACCTCTTGATTCACAGACTATATCATTTAACTCAATTACTTTTTTATCTAGACGTAAAAGGTTTTGAATAACAGTTACTGCGATTATTAGTTCTGCAATAAAAACTATCGATATTAAGATTGTATAAACCATGATTTTCTCATCTTTTTTTGTATTATTATATGTATTATATTTTATTTAAATCAAAAATAAAATACGCTTGGAGGATTATTTCTTTATGAAATTCAGATTTTATTTTTCACTAATAATTGCAAAACTAGCTTATACTTTTTTAAAAATAACAAAACTTTCGAGTGGAACTGCTATTATCGGATTATTAACCTTAAAAATTTGTCCAAAATTTTTAACTTATATAAATAATTTCATCTTGAAATCTCAGATAAACGTAACTGGTACAAATGGTAAAACTACTACATCTGGATTGATTTCACACCTAATCAGACAAGAAAATCTATCACTTATAAACAATTCTCTTGGTGCAAACATGCTCAATGGAATAGTTAATGCACTTGCTATCCAAATAAATCCGTTAAAAAAATATGATTACTCTGTTATTGAAACTGACGAAGCATTTTTAAAACAAATCTATGGAAAAATGAATGGAAATTTTTTATTAGTAACCAACTTATTTGAAGATCAAACAGATAGATTTGCAAACCCTTTAATTACTAAAAATTTAATTCAGGATGGTATAAATTTAAACCCTAATGTACAATTAATACTAAATGCAGACGAGCCAATTTCATCTGGATTAAAATCTTCAAAAGAACCTATATTTTTTGGTGTTGAAAATGTTTTAGATGAAAATGAAAATTTAATAGAAAATACTTTCTCAAAAATAAAATGTCCTATATGTAATGAAGAGTTAAACTACGAAAAACAATTTTACTCTCAAGTTGGACATTTTAGCTGTAAATGCAGATATTCAAGAAACAATCCGAAATATAAAGCCAATATTATATTAAACAAAACAAGCTCTATTATAGATTTAGAAAACGAAAAGTATGAAGTACCGCTTATTGGATTATTCAATGCATATAATGCTCTAGGAGCAATTGTTTTGGCAAAAGAATTAGGCTTAAACAATATTAAAGAAAACTTAAGAAGCTTCAAAGTTGCTTTTGGAAGAAGCGAAAAACGCGCTCTATACGGACATGACACTTTAATACAACTAATAAAAAATCCTGCTGGAACAAACGAAGTCTTAAAAACAGTGGATTTGGATTCTAATATTTTAATCGCTGCGAATAATAATACGGCTGACGGAACAGATATCTCTTGGATTAATCAAACAGAGTTTGAAAGACTAGCTGGGGTAAGTCAAGAAATAGTAACATCTGGACTTTGTGCAGAAGCTGTAGCAGAAAGACTTAAAAAAGCTGGGATAAATAACATTAAAATTATCCCTGAAATAAACAAGGCCGTAAATTATATTGGCCAAAATGCCAATAATAATATAACAATCTTAACAACATATACAGCACTTTTAAAAATTGATAAAATCAAGGAGATGAAAAAATGCTTTTAGGAGTAAATATAGACCACGTTGCGACTTTAAGAAATGCTAGAGGTGGAATTGAACCTGATGTTCTAGCAGCCGCAAGAATTTGCAAACTTTGTGATGTTGCATCTATTACAACACACTTAAGAGAAGATAGACGACATATTAAAGATGCAGACGTAGAAGCAATTAGAATGCTTCCTCGCACAAGGCTAAATCTTGAAATGGCTATGACTAAAGAGATGCAGGAAATTGCACTTAAACTAAGACCTCACGCAGTGTGTATTGTCCCTGAAAAAGACAAGAAGTAACAACAGAAGGTGGACTTGATGTTGCTGGACAAATTAATTGGGCAATTGAATTTACAAAACCTTTATTAGAAAAAAATATTGAAGTGAGTTTCTTTATTGATCCTGATGTACATCAAATTGCAGCGGTTTCGAAAACAGGAGCACCATTTATTGAGCTACATACAGGGACGTATTCCGAAGCTTTTGGAACAGCAGAAGAAGAAAAAGCTTTTCAGGACTTAAAAGGTGCTGCAATTGTGGCTAAAAACTTTGGGTTAAAAGTTAATGCAGGACATGGGCTTAATTATCAAAATGTTCATAGAATGCACGAAATTCCTAACCTTGTAGAATTAAATATCGGACATTCAATTATTTCAAGAGCTATATTTGTTGGTCTTGAACAAGCAATAAAAGAAATGAAAGCCCTATGCGAAGGGGTAAAAGGGTAAAGGGGTAAAGGGGTAAATATATAATTAGCTCCCACCCTAACCCTCCCCCTATAAAGGGAGGGAATAGTAATATAACTCGGCTTTACTAAGCCGACATAAAATATAAAGGAAACGAATAATGGCTAAATCAAAAGAAGAAGTAATAGCAGAAATGCAAGAAGTCGTTGAACAAATGAGACTTGATGATATAGAAGAGAATCCAGATTGCGAATTTGAATACTTTACTTGCAATGCTTGTGGTGATACAAAATCTTTAGCTGGCTCAGTTCAATACGGCCCATATAGACTTTGTAACGATTGTGTTTTATATGCAGAAGTCGGATTTGAACTAGGACAAATTAAAACCATCGAAGATTTAGTTGATGCAATGGAAGATAAAAGACTCGAAGCAGATTGTGAATTTATTAAAAACGAAGAGAAAAAGCTTCAAAATTAGGGGTAAATGGGAAATAGGGAGCAACATAAGGGGTAAATTACAATTACATTTTTTGTTAATTAATATGCAATAGTTGTAAATACAACGGAGAATTAAAAACTTTTTGTTTATAGTAAAATAGTTAAGTAAATCTAGCTAACACGAGGTTAAGTATAAATGTGGGATTATTCAGAAAAGGTAATGGATCATTATAGAAATCCAAGAAATGTAGGAACTATAGATGATGCAGACATAATTGGAGAAGCAGGTTCTCTTGCTTGCGGTGATTCATTAAAATTATTTATAAAACTTGATGGTGATAAAATTATTGACGCAAAATTCCAAACTTTTGGATGTGGTTCAGCTGTTGCTGCTTCAAGCATTTTGACAGAAATGATTATTGGAAAAACTTTAGAAGAAGTCAAAAAAATTACAAATAAAGATATCGCAAATGAATTAGGTGGACTTCCAGCTCAAAAAATGCACTGTTCAGTTATGGGCAGAGAAGCATTAGAAGATGCTCTTAAAAATTATTATGGAGAAGATTCCGAAGAATGGCAAGAATTAGATTTACTCTCTGAAGAACATTCCCATGACCATGCCGGAGAAAAAATTATCTGTACTTGTTTTAATGTAACAGAAAACCAAATATGGGAAGCTATTAAGGTTAATGGTTTAACTACTGTAGAAGAAGTTACAAACTATACAAAAGCTGGTGGAGCTTGTGGACGTTGTAAAGGTGTAATCAAGGATATTATTGATACATACCTAAAGAAAAATAAAGCTGAAGAAAAAGTTGAGCTTACACCCACTCAAAAAATCCTTAAAATAGGTAAAGTTCTTGAGCAACAAATATCTCCGCAATTACAAAAAGACGGCGGCGACATTGAGCTTGTAGATATCGTTGGTGACGTTGTTAAGGTTAAGCTTATAGGAGTTTGTTCTGCTTGCAAAAACGCTTCGATGACATTGAAAAATTTTGTTGAAGCTGAGTTAAAAGAAAAAGTTGATAATAAAATTGTTGTAGAAAATGTAGGATAAATAAGGATAAATTATGAAAATTCAAGGATTAAATAGTATAAATTTTGGTGCAAAAAAATTTAGGTTGCCAGTTAAAATTGTTAAAAATACTGAATCTAATACTGCAATGCAACCTTGGGGTTACAAAGACGAATTTGTTAGTGGTAATTTTGTAAGAGAATATAATAACCCAAAAGCTGAAGAATATTTTAATAAGGCTTTAGATGCTACTAATGCAGATGAAAAATTACATTATCTTGATTTAATGGGAGATTATAAAATTATTGATATTAGTTTGGAGCAACAACTTGATAAATTTATCAAAATGACTGATAAAATGCCTTAAAACTTTGATTAAAGGATAAATATGATTTATTTAGACAATAACGCAACTACAAAAATAGATAAAATGGTTTTAGAAGAAATGATGCCGTTTTTACAAGAAGAATATGCAAATGCTTCCAGCATGTATGAATTTGCACGCAAACCTTCTGAGGCATTAAAAACAGCTCGTACTCAAGTTAGAGATTTTCTCGGTGCTCGTGATGATAAAGAAATTATTTTTACATCTTGTGGCTCAGAATCTGCTAATATGGCGATTAAAGGAGTCGTTAATTGCAATAAAGAAAAACGACATCTAATTACAACCAAAATCGAACACCCTTGCGTTCTTAATGTTTATAAAGAACTCGAAAAGCAAGGCTATGAAGTAGATTACATTGGTGTAAATTCCGACGGCGAGCTAATAATCGATGAACTAAAAGAAAAATTGAGAAAAGATACGGCTTTAGTCTCAATCATGTGGGCAAATAATGAAACTGGAGTTATTAATCCTGTAGAAGAAATTGCTGATATAATTAAAACTCGCTCTTCAGATACAAAATTCTTTGTAGATGGTGTTCAGGCTGGGGGTAAATTAAAAATTAATCTTAAAGACACTCAAATAGATTTATTGGGTATTTCTGGACACAAACTTCACGCACCAAAAGGAATCGGTGCTCTTTATGTTAAATCTGGGACACGATTAACGCCATTAATAAACGGGGGACATCAAGAACGAGGTCTAAGAGCAGGGACTGAAAATGTTCCATACATTGTTGGCCTAGGAAAAGCTTGTGAATTAGCTAACGATGCCTTAGATTTTGAACTTAAAGAAGTAAAACGTCTTAGAGATAAATTAGAACAAGGTATTTTAAAAAATGTATTTAATGCAAGACTAAATTCAAACTCATTAAATAGAGTTCCTAATACCACAAATATTGGTTTTCAATACGTAGAAGGAGAGTTAATTCTTCTACATTTAAGTGATTTAGGAATTTGTGCAAGCTCCGGAAGTGCATGCACCTCAGGTTCTCTAGAGCCTAGTCATGTACTTAGAGCAATGGGAGTTCCATTCACAGCACTACATGGCTCAATAAGATTTTCTTTATCAAGATTTACAACAGAAGAAGAAATCGATTTTGTTATAGAAAACATGCCAAAAGTTATGGATAAGCTTACAAAGCTTTCTCCATACCAAAAAGAATTAGAAATTTTAAAGAATAAATAATAGGGAGATAACTATGGAAAGTATGATGAATCAAATTGGAGATTTCTTTATGGCACATAAATGTATCGCAACGGTTGTTAATTTTTTAATAAAACACGCAGATTTTATTTTTGGAATAATAATAAACCTTATTTTAATCAGTGTTTTTTGCAAAATCGCAGATGCATTTAATAGAAAACTTGAAAAAAATTTATTAGAAAAACACCCTGATTCACCTTTGGTAAATCTAATGCCAATTTTGACTAAAGTGGCAAAAGTTGTGATTATATTTGTTATAATTGCAAGTTTTCTACAAAGTTTTGGATATAATGTTAGTTCACTTATAGCAGGTTTTGGTATAACCGGTTTGGCAGTTGGTTTTGCAGCTAAAGAAGCTATTGGTAATGTGTTTGGTTCAATTGGACTTTTAGCAGATAGAGTCTACAAAGTTGGAGATTACATAGCTTTTGATGGCCTAGAAGGAACTGTTGAAACTATCAATTTTCGTTCTACTACAATTAGAACTTTAGAAGGAGTTGAATTAAATATACCTAATAACTTATTAGCGAATAATGAAATCACAAATTACTCTAAAGCTACTGAAAGAAGAATTGACATAACTGTAGATATTGAATACGGAACATCTAACGAAAAAATAGATAGAGCTTGTGAAATACTTAAAAATATAGCCCTTTCAAATCCTGAATTAAAAAATGATGCCGAAGCTATAATTGAAACAATGGCTCCAAGTTCAATAGTAGTAAGATTAATTGCATATACACCAGCAACAGCAGGAGCTGATGTAAGAAGAATTAAAAGCAATGTAATACGTGAAATAATACATCATTACAGAGCAGAAGGTATCGAATTTGCGTTCCCTTCAATAAGTTTATATAACGCAAATTCAAATACAAAAATAGAATCATAAAATAAAAACATATTTATACATAAAAGGATGGCTTAAAGTCATCCTTTTTTTAAAATGCAAATATTACGAATTGTAAACTTTAACTGAATTGTTAAGCACTTTCTTAACAATTCAGTCGTTTTACGTACGATTTTTTATTGCAAAGTAAATAATTATTAACTTATGTTACAAACACCTAAAAACCGCTAAAGAAAGCTAAAAACAAGCCGTTAACACTAATATCGGAAGTAGTTTTTAGGAGTATCGAAAATGAAAAAAGTGTTAGTAGGTTTAATAGTATTTTTTACTTTTACAATTTCACAAGCTTTTGCTTACAATTTAAAAAGTTTTTCTACAGATTCAAAAATTTTATCTGCAATGCAATTATTAGAACAAAATGGTGAGTATGAAGTATTTGCTAATCTTAAGAAAAACGCAGTAAAAGTTAAATTTTATCACTTATCAATGAGCAATGTATATGCTGCAAATGCTTATGATGAATTTGGAAGAAGAGTTATCTTGATAAACTCTATTTATAAAGATGCTCCTGTCGAACAAATTGCTTGCTTAATCGCTCACGAAAGCTGCCATACAGCAAGAAAAGCTACATTAGAAGAGGAAACACGTGCTACATCTAAAGAAGCTTCTTGCTGGGCTAAATTAAAAAGATCAGGCGTTAGCTATCCTCAAACAAAATTAACAAAAAGATTAGATAAAATCGCAAACTTACACGTTGCTTCTGTTGAAGATGGTAATAATTATATCCAAGATAAAATTGCTAATAGCAGTTTTTATAGATCACAATTTAACTTATAAAAAACTACTTACTTTATAAATATTCAAGAGGCAAAAGCCTCTTTTTTTTTATAACAAATTTTATTTTTACGTGTTTTAGACTATATATGAATATTCAAAAAATACAATCTAGTAACACATTTAAATCATACCAACCTCAGTTTAGAGAAAAAAAGCCAGAACTTATTGATAAACTGTTAGGCGAAGTTCGAAATCAAGATGACATAAATGATTGTGTTGCAGTACCAAGAGGGATTTTTAAGGCTTACTTATGGATTATGGGCGGATTTGGTTTATTAGGAATCTCAGGAGCTTTGCCACAAAAATTAGCAAAGACCAAATCCGCCCTAGCTATCGTTGGAAATATTTGCAATATTATAAGTGCTTTCTATTTTGCAAAAGGTTTTGCTTTTAAAGGTGTCACACCAACTGTTAAAATGGATGAATATAATAGAAAATAAAAGTTTGTAAATGAATAAAATTATATGATATAATACTCCTATGCTTGAAAATAAAACTATCTTAATCGGTATAACTGGCGGTATAGCAGCTTACAAAATCTGCTCTCTTATACGTTTATACAAAAAAGCAAAAGCTAATGTAAAAATTGTGGTGACACCTTCAGCTTTGAAATTTGTAACCAAATTAACTTTACAAACACTTTCTAATAATGAAGTTTATGTTGAAAATTTTGAAATTGAAGAGTTTAAACCTGGACATATTTCACTTTGTGACGAAGCTGATGTTTTTGTAATCGCACCTGCGACAGCAAATACAATTTCCAAAATTGCAAATGGGATTTGTGATAATCTATTGCTTTCAACCGCTTGTGCTTTTAAAAAACCTTTTTTAATAGCTCCAGCTATGAACACTGGAATGTGGGAAAATACATTTGTACAAGAAAACATCTCTAAACTTGAATCAAATGGATATAATATTCTACACCCTGAATCAGGCTTCTTGGCTTGTGGCACAAACGGCAAAGGAAGAATGGCAGAAATAGAAGATATTTTTGATAAAACTGTTGAGATTTTAAGCAAAAAACAGATTTTAAAAAATAAGAAAATCCTTATTACTGCCGGTGGTACTAAAGAAAAAATAGACCCTGTTCGTTATATAACCAATTGTTCATCAGGGAAAATGGGGCTTGCTCTTGCAGATTGTGCTTATGAAATGGGAGCAGAAGTTACTTTAGTTTCTACGTTTGAAGTAAATAAACCTTACAAAAATATCGTTACTGAATCCGCTCAAGAAATGGAAAAAATCGTCAAATCAAATTTACAAGACCAAGATTGTGTAATAATGGCGGCTGCTGTAGCTGATTATAGAATCAAAGAATATTCTGAAAATAAAATTAAAAAGAGTTCTGATAATAACTTAATACTTGAACTTGTTAAAAATCCTGATATTCTAAAAGAGATTTCTTCGATAGAATCTAATGCTAAAATTGTTGGATTTTGCGCTGAAAGCGAAAATCTACTTGAAAATGCAAAAACAAAAATCCAAAACAAAGGCTGTGATTATTTAGTTGCAAACGATATTTCAAGAAAAGATATTGGATTTTCTTCTGACATGAATGAAGTTTACATACTTGATAAAAATTTAAAAATAAGTCATATTGAGAGAGATACTAAATTGAACATTGCAAAAAAAATCTTGGAGAAAATTTTTGAATAAATATGAAATCGTAAAACGCATAGAAGATTTTGCACCACTTAATACACAAGAAGAATGGGATGCAAGCGGTTGGATAGTGGATTTAGCAGAATCAGAAGTTAACAAAGTAATGTTTGCACTAACTGTTACAGAAGACGTATTAGAACAAGCAACTAAAAACAACTGTGATATGATTATATCGCACCATCCTATGTTTTTTGTTCCTTGGAAATTTAAAAATATAAACATTTATTGTGCGCATACAAATCTAGATAAAGCTAAAGGTGGTACTACCGATACTTTGATTAGAAACTTGCATTTTGAAGGACGAGCTTTAAACGATTTTGTGAGAATTGTTAATTTAGACAGAGAAATGAGCATAGAATTCTTAAAACTCAAGCTACTTCCGATTTCGCCTCGTTTACGAATTGTTAATAACAAAAAAATAAAAACAATTAAAAGTATTGGTTTTTGTGCAGGCTCAGGAAGTGAATTTATATCATCAACTCCTTGTGATGCTTTTGTTACTGGAGATTTAAAATATCACACAGCTGTTGAATCTAATAAAGTTATTTATGATATTGGACATTTTGAAAGCGAAGTTTTATCAAAAGGACTTTTGAAAGAAATTTCAGGAGTAGGAGAAAAAGGAATTTTTGCAAATGAAGAAAGCCCTTTTAGTTAGCGTATTATTGTTTATAACCTCAATTGCAGTTCTTGCTTATGAGACAGTAATAATAAAATTTCCAGAAGGTGATGTCTGGCATAAAGCCCATTATCAAAAAGCGGGATTGGAATCTATTTTACAATACGTACCAAAAGGACAAACTAAAAGGAATTGGAATAGAACTATTATTATTCATGCTTATAATGAATCAAAATACCCTATAACCGTATTTATGGCGAATAACCTCGCAGCAATGTCAAAAATGAACCCAACTTCTCCATATAGATATTTACGTTTAAATGATTTAGATGCACTTGCATATAGATGTACTAAAAATTACAAAAATATTCATAGCCAATGCGAATTTTTTCGTGCAACACGAGCACATAACGGCATTATAAGTATCCATTATATTAATAAAGACGAAGATGATTTCAAAAAAAATTATCAACAATGGTTTGATATTATAAGAAAAGCTAAATTTTTAAATACATACTGGCGTAATGATAGAATCCTTAATAAATCTGAATATTACGAGCTTTGGTAAACTTTTACCAGCATTTCTAACTTAAATAATAATGGAAAAATTGAAAATGGAAAATGGAAAGTTTTTACCGTCATTGCGAGCATAAGCGAAACAATCCAGTAGTTATTTATCACCCCATCCCAGCCTTCCCCATCCAGGGAAGGAGTAAAGAAGCAATCCAGTAATGATTTCCCTCAGCCTATCTTCTTAGCCCTTGCAACAATCCAAGCACGTTTTCTTGTCTTACATTTCTACTTGATGACATTAATGTCGCAGCCGCCTGTTGTAAAATCTGTGCTTGAACCATTTTTGCACTCTCTTTTGCAATATCGGCATCACGTAAAGTTGAACGGCTAGATATCATATTCTCTATCTTGATACTTTGCTCATCTAGTGCCATCATTAAACGATTTGTGCTAGAGCCAATCTTTAAAAGCTCATCTGATACTTTTAAAATCAAATCATCTATGGCTTCTAAACTTTCTACTGCACTCTCAGCACTTGATAAATCAACATCAAAATCAAATAAACTAAAACTAATGCTTGTATTAATTACAGCACCTTCTCCGTTTCCTATTCCAACTTTTACATTTAATTCAAATGGACGTGGAGTTATATCAACTACGTTTGTACCAAATACAGTTCCTGTTCCGTTGTTAATTACTGTGTTTCTTACAGCGTCTGTGTCTAATATCTCGTTTCCACTACCATTTGATATCATGAACGTATCTGCGCTTTCACCACCTTGTGCA
>JAFUMP010000051.1 GCA_017482685.1 bacterium
AATCTTTGTTAAGATTATTTTGCTAAAAAAGCTCCGTCCCCTTTTATCAAAAAAACTCCGTCCCCTTTTATCACATCTACCACATTCCCTTTAAAAGAACCAAAACAATTAAGTGCACTGGATAAAATGCATAGAATAAATATTTTATATTAGGTCCTTTCTTGCCATTATACATAAGAATTGGTATGAGTGCAAAGATTTGTGGTAAATTGAATGTTGAATTATCTATTTGTGAGTCAATGCATATTAGAGCTATATAGTAGGCTGAAACAAGTAATTTTTCTTTATTTAAATAGTATAAAATTACTATCATTAAGACTCCTGTCCATCCATAATCTATGGGGATCCATGCACTAATTAATATTATGGAAATACATGTTAAATATTTAAGCCACTTATTGCCAAATTTTTCTATACAATATAAGGCTAAAAGTCCTAATGTTAACGTTGCTCCTATATTTAATTTATATGCGTAGCCAGGAATTGCTGTTTGAAGTGCTAATGTATATGGTAATTGTGAAATTAATGTGAAAAGTAACATTCTAAAAATATATTTTTCTTTGCTTCTTGTATGTTTAAAACCAATTCCTACTTGAAATGCAAATATAGGAAAGGCGAGTCTGCCGATTTTTCTTAAAATACTTATTTCTGGAAATAAAAGAAACCCTATATGATCAATTGTCATAAAAATTATTGCTAATATTTTTAAGGTAAATGAAGACATTTTATTCCTCCTTAATTTTAGAAGGTAGAGAATAGAGTTTTATTCTTTACCACATTTTTCATTTTAATATAAAAAAAATAAATATGCAATTTTTTACGTGAAAATAACTTTTTAATTCGTTACTATTCAGCTCTAATTAAAAAATAGACTAGCAGCTCATATAAACTTTTTAAAACGGGGCCCCTCGGTGCTTCGCTTCTACAAGAACCCCATTTTAAAAAGTTTATATGAGCTGTTAATAACGAATTTATTTTATAAATTTTTGTATTAGGGTTAAAATAAGGGATTATAGCCTTAAACTATAATCCCTTAATAAGCAACCGTATTGACTTGAAATCAATTAATTATATCATACCGGAGGTTTTTCATTTGCATAATTCTTTTTTATATTACCTCTTTTAATTTGAATTGCTGCTACAGAACGTCCAAGCAAAGCAGATAATTCGGTGTCTGATATTTCTTGTTTCAGTATTAATTCAATTTCTTCTGAATTCCAGCGTTTTCCACTGTTTTCTGTATTTTGGGTTTGCCTATAATACTGTCTTTTAATTTGAATAGCTGCTACAGAACGCCCAAGCAAAGTAGATAATTCAGTGTCCGATAATTCTTGTTTCAATATTAATTCAATTTCTTCTAAACTCCAACATTTTCCACCGTTTTTGGCGTTTTGGGTTTTACCATAATACCGCCTTTTTTGATTTCTAGTAGTTTTTCTATACTTCTCTAAATCTTTGTATCTAGATTTTCTGTTCATTAATAAGCCTCCTTTTCTAATATGAGTTAAGAACGAACTAAAATTCCTTTGTCAAGTAATTCATTAATTTTATCTAGAAATTTTTCTTGGATGATTAAATCGTATTCATCTTCAATATCATTAGGTTGAAAGAATTTATTAAAGTTATAAGAACACATTCCACCAAAACAAGTTATGGAAAATCTAAATTTACCTTTATATTTAGGTGCATCTTCGGTATATATTCCAATCCAAAATTCATTTTCCCTGCATGGTCCTGCCACACCTAAAATGCACCAAGCAGATATAACATTATTCCACCAAAAAAGGGGAGGACCAACAAGCTCTCGATTACCAACTTTCAAAGCTTTAATATCCTTGATTGTCAAGGAATATCGATTTTCAACATTAGGTTTTCTTGGCAATTTATTCATTAAGAAAATCCCCCTTAATTATTACTTTGATTATAGTAGGTAGAATTATCTCCTTTCTTTTTAATTATCATTTCGAAAATATGGTAACATAATTTTATGAAATTGTCAATTACCTTAGGGAATAGCGCAAAAAAGAAAAGTTAAAATGTAAATTGAATATTTTATTAAAAATAAAAATTTTTGAAAATTTATAAAAAAAAATAAAACTGCAAACTCTGTGTTTCCGTAAGTTATGTCCATTGTTCCAAAAAGAAAAAATGAGTCATATCAAGGGTTGCGAGGTTTGAAATTAACATAAAGCAATTGACGAAAGTATAATTATGTAGTAAAATATTATTATGTTTAATAGTAAATGTGCAATTTTGCATTTACAATAATTACCATTTTATTTATATGAAGGGGGAGTTATTATGGATCTTTGGATCATGGTCAGCATAGGTGCTGGAGCAATTGTTTTATTTATTATATTTCTTTGTGCTATATACCGTGTTGCAGACATTGATAAGGCCTTGATAATCACCGGTGGTAAAAAGCCTAAAATTGTAGTATCAGGTGGTAGTTTTGTAATTCCTATATTTAGGAAAGCTACATACTTTGATTTATGTATGTTAACAGTAAGAGCAGACAAAGACGAAATTCGTACTGTAACATCTGTACCTATTATAACAGACTGGACAGCACAGATTAGACCAGATACCTCTAATATAGAAAACTTGAAAAAAGCTATCGTATCTTTCAGAGAAAGAGGTCAAGAAGGTATTATCCAAGACGTTAAATTAACTCTAACTGGTGCGGTTCGTGACATAGTTGCCTCAATGACTCCTGAAGCAGTATTAAGAGATAAAGTAGAGTTTGCTCAAAAAGTTAAAAACACTGTAAATGATGAAATGATTAACATGGGTATGGAACTTGTTTCATTAAATATCCAAGATATTTCAGATAAGAATGGTTATTATGATAACATAGCAGCTTTAGATATGGAAGATAAACGTCGTGAAGCTGAAAATAAGAGATCTATGGTAGGACAAGAAGTTCGTAAACAAAAAGCTGAATCTGAGCAAATAGCAGCTCAATCAGAGCTTGATTCAGAACTTGCCATTGCTGAAAAGCAAAGAGATAATAATTTGAAAAAAGCTGGTTACAAAGCTGAAACAGATAAAGCTAATGCTGATGCTCAAATTGCTGGTCAACTTCAAACTACAATCCGTATGCGTGATATCGCTGAAGAAGAAGGTCATGTAGAAGTTGTAAGACAAGAACAAGCTAATTTAGCGGCATTAAAACGTAAAGAGGTATTGCTTACAGAAGCAAATGCTGCAAAAGAAAAAGCTAAAATTGATGCAGAAGCACAAGCTAATGTTAATAATATTAACGCAGATAACCTTGTTGACGTCGCTGAACGTGAAGCATCAGCAATAAAAATTAAAGCTGATGCCGAAGCGGAAAAATCTAGAAAAGAAGGTCAAGCTGTTGCAGATGTTAAGAAAATAGAAGGTTTTGCTGAAGCTGATGTTGTAAAACAAAAAGGTTTAGCTGAAGCCGAGATTATTAAGGAAAAAGGTTTGGCAGAAGCTGAAGCAGAACGTGTTAAATTACTTGCTATGGCTGAAGGTGAAAAAGCACTTGCTGATGCCCGTGCTTCTAATGAAAAGGTTAACTTTGAAATTGAGCGTTTGAAAATTGAAACAAATGCTCGTATAGAAATAGCTACAAAAACAGCACAAATCATGGCTGATATCGGTAAGAATGCTGAATTTGTTAATATCAATGGTGGTTCGCCGGTAGGTGGAACAGGAAATGTACTTTTAGATACACTTGCTAACGTACCTGAATTGATGAAAAAATTAGATGTTGAAAATAAAGCTTTGAATGGTAAATCTTTTAATGAAGAATTGAGTGGTTTAGTTTCAAGTGTGGCAACTCCTGTAAAAGGGTTGCTTGTAGATAATTCAACTAAAGTAGAGGAGAAAGTTAAGGAGATGCCAAAGAAAAAGGAATAGTAGTAAAAAGAGAATGACCTCGTTGTGATGGCTCTCAAATCTTTTTAAAAGTCATGAGCAATGGTTGGTAAAACTTTTATACGCAATAATTTGTCAAGGTAGTACGACTGTCGTCGTCTCCACCTTGACAAAGTTGCTGCTAAAAGTGTTATCAACCATTGCT
>JAFUMP010000052.1 GCA_017482685.1 bacterium
ACAAATCGTTTAATGATGGCACTAGATGAGCAAAGTATCAAGATTGAGAATATGATATCTAGCCGTTCAACATTGCGTGATGCCGATATTGCAAAAGAGAGTGCAAAAATGATTCAGGCACAGATTTTACAACAGGCAAGCGCAACACTAATGGCATCAAGCAGGAATGTAAGACAAGAAAACGTACTTGGATTATTGCAAGGGCTGAGAAGATAGGCTAAGGGAAATCATTACTGGATTGCTTCTTTACTCCTTCCCTGGATGGGGAAGGCTAGGATGGGGTGATTCCACTACGTTTACCCTTTTATTTACCCCTTCATTTACCCCTTTCATTTACCCCTTCATTAAAGAGGGAGATTTTTGCATTTTTATTTAAACACCAAAGACGAATAAGATCCGAATTTCAAAAAAAGAAATTCGGATCTTTACAATAATATTTTAATTATATTAATCTAAATCATAATTTAACATAGATACAACATTTACACCTTTTGCCTCAATTTTTTCTCTTCCTTTTAGAGGATCTAATTCAATAATAAATGCAGCTGCAACAACTTCTGCACCAACTTTTTTTACAAGATTACAAGCTGCAACCGCTGTTCCACCTGTAGCAAGCAAATCATCAATAACAAGAACTCTGTCATTTTCTTTAAGAGCATCTGCATGAATTTCAATTGTATCAGTGCCATATTCCAAAGAATAACTTTCTTTAATTGTTTCAGCAGGAAGCTTATTTGGTTTTCTAATTGGAACAAAACCCGCATTTAATCTACAAGCTAAAGGCGCACCAAAAATAAACCCTCTTGATTCAATACCAGCAACATAATCAATTTTTTCATCCTTAAATTTTTCGTATAAGAAATCTATCATTAAGTTCATTGATTTTGCATCTTTAGTTGCAGTTGTAATATCTAAAAACAAAATTCCAGGTTTTGGAAAATCTGGCACTTGTCTTACTGTGCTTCTTACATAATCTAATTCATTCATAGTCATTGTCATTTTTTATACCTCTTGCAATTCTTTTTCTTTTGTTTCTTCTTTTTCAAACTTGTGCTTTTTTTGTTCCTCTAAAACCAATCCATGAGCTGTTTTACCCCAGTTCATATCTTTTTTACGGAAAAGAATTTTTCCACAAATAAACAATTCCATTGGAAACCAAATAGTTAACATATATATTGTTGTCTCAAATGCTTGTTTTAATGCACTCAATCTTGGTACAAAATCATATCTTCTAAGCGCATATCTAATCGCCAAGAAAAATCCAAATCCAACCACAGAAGCAATTACCAAAGATGACCAAAGAACATTATGTAAACTATATGCACTTGGACAAATTTTATCTGTAACAAGCCTTATCACTCTAAAAGCAACTTCAAGCATAAACCATAATGGCATAATAAACTGAGTTATATAAATTGCCATATCTAATCTTGCACGTAAAGACATTTTTCTTGAGCTAATAGCTTCACCAAAATATTCTAAATATCTTCTAATAGTACCTTCTAACCATCGTCTACGTTGCCTAAACAAAGGAAACAAATAAACAATTCCTTCTTCATATACACATGCTTCTGAACAAAAACGAATATCCCATCCTTTTATATGAAGTCTTGTTGACATGTCTAAATCATCAGTAATTGTGTAATTATTCCAACCGCCAATATCCTCTAAAGCTTCTCTTTTAATAAGTTCACCATTGCCACGTAATTCAACAGCACCTTTAACGGCATCCCTACCAGTTTGAAAATGTGTATCCAAAGTATATTCATTATTTTGACATCTCGTTAAGAAATTATAATCTTTATTTCTTATAATTTTTCTTGCTTGGACAGCACCAACATCAGCTGGTTCTAAATTAGGTATTAATTTATTCAAGAAATCTGCTTCTACTGTTGCGTCAGCATCAAATACCAATATTGCATCACCTTTAGCAATTTTCATAGCATCATTTAATACAGCTGATTTTCCAGGAAAAGCTTCTGCTGTTCTTATAAGAGCCTTTACCTTTTCATATCTAGATTCTAATTCTCTAACAACATTCGCCGTATTATCTGAGCTTCTATCATCAATTACAATAATTTCAAAATTCGGATAATCAATAGCTAAAATATTTTCAACAGTATTAGCAATTACATATTCTTCATTATGCGCAGGAATCATAATTGTTACAAAAGGTTTATAGCTTTCATTAACAATAGGTGGATGTTTTTTTAATTTACGTTTTTGGTATTTCGTAGCTGCTATTGAATAAAGCCCGTAAGTTACCATTGTTGCGCACAAAATCAAGAAACCAACTGTTGTATCAACGTGGTTTTGAAAAATATATAAAAATACACTTAATAGCGATAATATTGTAAATAATAAAATTCTTTCTCTCATAATCACCCCAGCACCAGTATATTATACCTAAAAATCTTAACTTTTATGTATTTTTTTCCCTTTTTTTAAACTTAATGTTACATTTCTTAACAAAACAGGCAAAAAAAGGCAATTTTTGAAAACTAATATACTTTATATATATGTAAGAGATAAACAAACGGAGCTTTAAAAA
>JAFUMP010000053.1 GCA_017482685.1 bacterium
ATTGAAAAGTGTTTTAGGTCGTTTGAGCCATTATTAAAAGAATAACCTATATTAAAAGTATCCAAATTAACATTAAGCGTGCTAGACACTTCCCAGATTTTATTAAAATCAACCCCATTATTTGAATAACTAAATATATAACTACTACCAGTAAATTGTAATTTGCATATATAATCTAAGCCTGTTGTTAAGCTTGCTTTCCCTGAACCACTTGTCGCAATATACTCTCCACCAACTCGTATTGAACAAGCTAAATTATTATTATTTAATATAAATATTTGTATTTCCGTAGAATCGCCAATGCAGTCAAGAAAGATATTAGTGCTGGTTATAGGTGTTTCAAGTTTTATTTTTTGTTTAATTTCCCAACTATTGTTAAAAGATAAAGATTTTGCAACTTTTACATAATTTCCCCAACTAAACCCACTCGCTACACCATACTCTGTAATAGTCGGAGAGCCTACAACAGTATAATTATTTCTCAAAATTTCATAAGAATTATTAGAATCGTTAAATTCTTCTACACACTTTGCATAAAAATCAGGATAACCATATCTTGAACCAGCAAGAGCATCTTTATAAACAGAAGTTCCTTGATGAGCCCAACCTTTTGATTCTTCAAAATCTAATACTTTATCAGAAACTTTAGTATCAAATAGCTGAAATGAGTTTATTCCAACCCAACTTTCATTTTCGCCATCACTCATCAAAACTTTGCCTTCACAACCCTCTTGAGATGGTAAAGAATTTGCATCAATCGCATCATTAAACTCTGTTTTATTAACATATTCAGTATCATTATCAAGCTCACTTAATTTTTTAGGTAATTCATTTTTTAAAGCATAGTCACCTTTGTTTTGTTTTTGAGAAATTTGAAACTCTAACCCTGCTTTGACATTATCAATATATTCAAAAGAAACATCAGAATTCTGTTCAGCATAATACTTTGCATTATCACGATAAGATTTTGCTTCATCTGAATATTTTTTTGCTTGTTCTGCAAAATACTGAGCCCTGTTATTTGTTGCAGAAATTGCTTGTTTAATAGAAGGAGCTGAGATATTTAACTCAGCTCCGTTTGATTTTGCATGTACTTTTATAATATTTTTATCTTCCATTCTAAGCCCCCTTTACTTTTCTAGGGTAAACAATTATTCTGTTTAAATCCCCATAAGTGGTATCAGCTATAAACATTGTATTTTCTATATTTTGTTCATCTTCACAAGCTTTTATTCCATAAAAATAAATTTCATAAGGTTTATTTTTAGGAACTTTTAATAAATCTGTATATTCAGGAGTTAAAACAAAAGTAACGGTATCAGAATCCGAAACTGCTACTTGTAGCTCTTCTCCAATTAGATTTCTATCAGAATCTTGTATCGCAAAATAAACTGTATATTTTTTCTCACTATCTAATCCTGAAACCACAATTTCTCCACTATCGCCTTGATATAAAGAAATAGTGCCATCATTATCTATAATTAAACTCATATTATTTCCTTTCCTTTTTTAAAATCCTGCTAGACTAACTTCTTTGTTTGGTAAAAAATAAACATTTTCAAAAGTTACATCACTTATAACTTCATCATTTTCTGCTACCGGAAAAGCAACAAGCTGTGCTGAGTTATCATAAGAATTAGCACGATTTTTAAAAACAACAGCAACATTATTGATTAACAAATTCCCTTTAACAGAAGCATTTGGTAAAAGTAATAGGTATCCATTAGAAGGAACGACGTATTTAGTATCAGTAGTTATTGAAACAGAAATACAATTTTTCCAATCAGGAACCATAGAAGCTACATTAACCAAAAGTTTAGTCTTTGTTTTATAATCATTAATAGTTGATGAAAGTGACTCAAACGAATCACTCACATTATTTGTAATTTCATTAAGCCTTGAATTTATTGTTGCAATATTTGAAAGAATCGATGAAATACTTGTCATAATTGAGTCTGAAGTATCAGCAATTTTATCATCAAGATACATAAAATTTTTATTCATTGTATCAGAACTCGCTAAAGAGCCATATTCTATATTAATAAGAGCCATTATTTTTTCCCTCCTTCTATAATTATTACGTCATAAATTTTATCTATTTTTGCCTGCATTATACACAACTGCTCTTTCAAATCATTGTATTGTTCCTTGGTTGAATAAGTATGAGCAACATCACTTAAAATTTCACGATGTTTTACCTCTAATTTTTCTGGAGTAACAAACAAATTATATTGAAAAATAAGAGCAATTAGCACAATACCTATAGGCAAATATTTGTAAAAATATTTCTCCATATTAACCTCACTTAAGTGCAGCCATAGCAATTTGAGCTGCTAATTGTGACATCATTGCTACATAATTTGCAGATTCGGTTGTGTTTTGAGTCTTTTTTGCATTACCTTGGCTAGTAGCAAGTGATTGTTGTTGATTCGCAAGAACAGCATTATATCCGTTCATATATAACAACATCAAATTGCTCAAAGTTTTTGCCATTTCAGATTGAGAATTCCCTAATAATTCATTCGCATAATTAGCAATTTGATTAGCGTTATTTTGAACTAAATTATTATATAAATTTGTAGCCTGAGAAGAACGTATCATATTCCTTCTTGAAAGAGGATTAACAATATTATTCTCCATATTCTTTGTTGTTTCAGAATTCAATGTATCTGTAAAAGAATTCATTTTTGCTTGATTCGTTACTGAATTTAATGTCGGATTTAAATACTCTTCTAATAAACTATCCATATTATTATTTACATACTCATTAATCTTGCCTAACGCAGAATCAGGATTAAAAACCGAAGTTGTACCATTATTCGTAGTTTGACTTGTTACATAGGGATTTGTAGTAGTAGTATTTCCGTAAACTGTTTTACTTGTTGTCTTTGATGATTTTTTTCCCATAATAAAATTCCTTTCTTTTATTACATTTTTGTTTTAATTTTTCCAAATTCTATATTGTTTATACAAAAATTTTGTCCAATTTCTTGAGTATAAAAACTCACTTGCAAAGTCTTAAAATATGATGCAGGAAGTTTTTTTATTACATTGATTTTTTCATGTGGAAAAACATTAACATCCCAAAATCCTTTATCAAAATAAAGAACATTTTTAAGAGTTTTAGACACTATTCTGCGAATTTTAGTTGTTAAAGAATTATAATCTTTTGTATATTCAACATAAAAATCATTACTATAATACATATCCATAGTTATTTTAGGAGGATATGCCAAAATTTTTAAAGAATTTTCTACGGCTAAATTAAGAGGAGCACATTTATAATAAGCTTCAATAAATTCACCATCAAACTCGCCTGAGCTATATTCCTCATATATTTTTTGACCTGCCGAATATAATTTTCCTGCAATAATTCCAATTGCATTAAGCTTTTGCGATTTTCTTTTCACCCAAGTTGAACGTAAATAATCATAAATCATAATTGTTGAATACTTATTATCATCACTAGGTAAAAGAAACCAAACTTCATTTCTATTAGAAGTTACAACTGATAATGCTTTAATATTATCCAATTTTGAGCTTGAGATTAAAAACAATTCATCTTGAATCTCTAAAGCAACATTTTCTCCAAGAGTTTTATCACCATTGATAACCTGTAAAAAAGAAAATACACCTTTTTTTGTATCATCATAAAAATAAAGCTGTGTACCGTGAAAAACCAATGAATTATAACCTGCACATCCTCCTGGAGAATCAAAAGACTTATAAAAACTTTGATCAGTTTCATCTTGTGCTATCATACAAGATGAATTTGAATGGAATACTGCTAATGAACCTAAATAAGGATAAATTGCAGTAATCTTTTTTACAAATTCAATATGTCCAGCAGAAGTTGTAATTTCAGCATCAGAAGTCGAAAAATCATATATGTTTTCTTGTACAGAATACCAAAGAATTTGATTGTTAAATACCCAAAGACGACCAGCAAAAACAACCAAACCTAAACCTTTAATATCACGTCCTTCTGAATCTTTAGGCGTCATTAATGATACTTCATCAAGCTCACCTTCTGAATTATATTTATCAATTTCTATAACCAACATTTCTTCTGAATTTGAAAAAACCCATAAATCTGACCAACCTTGTGCAACATCAGTTGCAGAAGACTTTCCAGTAACAGATAATCCCTGAACTTTCAATGATAATTCACCGCTTTCAGGTAAAAATAAGTAAACTTTCCCTTCAATTGAAGATTCCGTATGCACAAAAAAATAAGTTTTCGATTTTTGTACACTTTCGAAAATATTTATTACAACTTCTCCTTCTGGAATAAAATCACTAACTGCCATATTTCCATTCATAGTTCGAATACCAACACCTGAGTTATTTTCTGTCGAAAATAATTCGACATTCTGCATATCAGAAGCTGTGATAATTGAACTTGAAAAATGAGAACCATTACGATTTATTCCAGAAAAATTGTTGCATATTAAAGACGTCTTTTGCATAAATTTTCCTTTCAAATCTTAACTTTTATGTATTTTTTTCCCTTTTTTTAAACTTAATGTTACATTTCTTAACAAAACAGGCAAAAAAAGGCAATTTTTGAAAACTAATATACTTTATATATATGTAAGAGATAAACAAACGGAGCTTTAAAAA
>JAFUMP010000054.1 GCA_017482685.1 bacterium
ATACTGCTTATGTGCCCAATACAGGTTCTGTATCAGTTACAGGAACTGTTATTGTATCGAGTGTTAATACACCAACTAATAGTGTAACTGCTTCTCCTAACATAACTGCAACAGCAGCAGTAATGACCACTACAACAAATGCACCAAAAACAGGGTCTACCCAAACGCCAGGGGCAACAGTAACTCACAATGGAAATTATGCAGTACCAGTAGATGGAAAATATGTTGTTTATGATAGTCAAGGAAAACAGGTCGCAACTTATGATAGTATTGATGATGTTCCAAGCGGAACAGCTGTTTACTATAATACTGTATCAGGTGTAGCAGGAAGTTCAGGTTTAAATACTGCATCAAGTGAAGCAGACAAAAGCTGGGGGGAACTCTATATGGAGATTAGTAATGAATACATCAGTAGTAGAAATCCTGAAGGTGTAGTATATACAGATGGTTTTACTGAACAAACAGCTTTTTTGGGGGTTATGGCCGGTCTTATTGGTGCTACATGGGAAGTATTAACACGATAGTATATAAGGAGAAAAATAATGACAACAGATAGAATTATAGGATTTAGATATTTATATAACAGAGAATATCAAGAAAAAATTCACGATTTGACAAATAGAGTAATGCAGGAAAATTCTGAAATATCTTTAAGTATGCTAAAAAATTCTCTATTGTTTTCTAGTGCAACTGAAAACCTTTCAGATGATAAAAAAGAGAGTGTTTTTAATAGAATCAAAAATTTTGCAGGAGAATCTATTAATAGAAATGAGTTAAAAGTAATTATGTACTTATTAGATTCCAATCTTGAAAAAGTTGATTTATCTGAAAAATTTGTTATGGATGGAAAGTTTGAGGTAAGCGAAAAAAGTGGTATTTTTGAAGCAACTAAACTAGAAATAGAAGCGTTAGCTAAGCTTTCAAAAATATATGATTTTGAAAACGGAGAGAAATTCCCAACAATAGATAAAAATAATGTTATGACAATAACTGATAAGGCTGGAAATATTGTTGGAAAACCTGTTCAAATAAAACAATAATAAGTTGTATTAAATATCATTGTTAAACGCCTATAACAGAAGCGGAGCGTGTTAAAATCAACACGCTCCGCTTCTGTTTATATAAGTCTAAAATTGTCCCAAAAATCGTTTGTCATTATTAAAGAACAGTCTTATATCATCAACTGCATATTTTAACATTGCTAATCTTTCAATACCCATACCAAAAGCAAAGCCAGAATATACATCAGGATCTATACCAACGCCTTTGAGAACATTAACGTCAACCATACCACAGCCTAAAACTTCTAGCCAGCCAGTACCACTACAAGTCCTACAACCTTTTCCTTGACACATAATACACTGAACATCTACTTCTGCAGAAGGCTCTGTAAATGGAAAAAAGCTACTTCTAAAACGAGTTGGACGTGATGTCCCAAAATACTGACGAATAAATTCGTTCAATACACCTTTTAAATCCCCAAAAGTGATATCTTTATCAACATAAAGCCCTTCTATTTGATGGAAAAAGTTATTTTTACGCGCATTTACATTCTCATTTCTATATACTCGACCTGGAGCAATAACTTTAATTGGTGGTTTTTGATTCTCCATAACATGAATTTGAGCTCCAGAAGTCTGACTTCTTAGCACAACATTTGATGCTATATTTGCATAAAAAGTATCTTGTACATCTCTAGCAGGGTGATCTTTTGGAACATTTAGCATATCAAAATTATAATACTCTGTCTCTACTTCTGGTGATAAATTCGGTGCAACAACTGAAAAACCTAAATTCTGAAAAATTGTTACAATTTCATTTGTTGTTTGAGTTAGAGGATGAACTTTTCCCATTGGAATAGATTTTCCAGAAAGAGTTATATCAATTCTATCTTTTTGTAATTTTTCATTCATTTCTTTTCTATAAAAAAGATCGTATTTTTCCTTCAACAACGCTTCTAAATCTTGTGTTATTTGGTTTGCTAACGCACCAACAGTTCTTCTATCTTCATCAGATAAATCTTTTAGTCCCTTTTTTATTGAATTAAACTCACCTTTTCTACTTAAATATTTCAAGCGAATTTCATCAATATCAGCTATTGTTTGAGATTTTTCAATATCAGATTTTGCTGAAGTATAAATATTTTCTAATTGTGTTTTCATTAAAATTTCTCCCAATATCATTTATCATAACTTAATTGTACAACAAAAAGTTAAATTTATGATATAATTTTTCTAAATGGAGGGGATATGAGACTAGATAATAGAAAAAATGATGAGTTGAGAGAAATAAAATTTACCCATAATTTTACAAAACACGCGTTGGGTTCTGTTTTAGTAGAATTTGGTGATACAAAAGTTATATGTACTGCTTCTGTAGATTTAAAAAAGCCAAAATGGATGGCAGAAGATGACGAAAGAGGTTGGGTAACAGCTGAATATTCATTGCTTCCTTCCGCTACAAACACTCGTTGTAGAAGAGAAAGAGATAAGGTTTCTGGAAGAACTCACGAAATCCAAAGACTTATAGGAAGAAGTCTTAGAGCTTGTGTTGATTTAAAAAAGATGCCTAAAATGACTATAACAATTGATGCTGACGTAATACAAGCAGATGGAGGAACTAGAACTGCAAGTATTTGTGGCGGATACTTAGCTTTAAAAGATGCTATAGAAAAATTAATAGCCTCTGGAGATTTAGTCGAAAGCCCAATTATAGAACCAATAGCAGCAATCTCTATTGGTATAATTGATGATGAAATAAAATTAGATTTAAACTATGAAGAAGATTCTAATGCTCAAGTTGATTCAAATGTTATTTTAACAAAATCAGGGAAAATAGTAGATTTTCAAACAACTTCTGAAGGCGAACCATACGAATATGAAAAGATGATAGAGCTTTTTGCTATTGCTAAAGCTGGTATTGATAAGATTATAAGTTTATATTAAACTGAAATAATAGCATGTTGAGGAGAGTTAAATGGAAGACAATGTATTAAAGAAATTTACAACTGCAAAATTTATAAGCTTTGCAATAGGTTTTTTTGGTTTGCAATTTGCTTGGCAAATGCGAATCATTTTATCTGGGCCTGTAACAGAAGAATTAGGAGCTTCTCCTTTTTTATTTGGGCTAATTTGGTTAGCTGGACCTTTTACAGGTATGGTTGTTCAGCCTTTAATTGGAGCATTGTCTGATAAAACAAGAACCCCTCTAGGAAGACGTCGTCCTTATCTTCTAGGCGGTGCTCTTTTATCCGCTCTAGCACTATGGGCATTCCCAAATTCAGCTGGCATTACAAACTGGTTAGGAAATGTCTTACATTTAAATATTGCTCCTTGGGCAGCTTTATTATTTGCAGCATTAATGATTTGGATTTTAGATGCATGCGTAAATATTGCACAAGGTCCTTATCGCGCTTTAGTACCAGATGTTGTTCCACAAGAACAGCATTCAATAGCTAATTCTTACATAAGCTTAGCTATCGGATTAGGTTCTGTTGTTGCAGCAGGTACCGCACCTTTTCTTAAATGGGCTTTTGGATATCAAATGCCTATAAATGCTCAATTTATTATGGCAGCATTAGCATTCTCGTTAGGTATGTTATGGACTTGTATCGCAATTAAAGAAAGAAATTTAGCAAAACAAGAAGAAAAGAACGAAGAAAAGTTCAATTTTATTCAATCACTTAAAGATTTCTTTGCACTATCTCCAGAGGTCGGTAAAATTTGCTGGATGCAATTTTTTACTTGGATTGGAAATATGTGCATGATGATATATTTTACACAATATGCAATTCATACAGTATTTGGAGTTCCAGATTTATCTGAAGTCTCAGAAGCTGTTAAAGCAACTTTTGACTCAGCTATATTAAGTGGCACAAACTTCTCCTCAATTTGTTTTGCAATATTTAATTTAGTATGCTTCTTAGTTGCAATTCCAATTGGCATACTTTCTGTTAAATATGGAAACAAAAAAGTCCACATAATCTCTATGTTATCAATGGCATTAGCATTTTTAGGCATGGCATTTACAACAAATCCAAAACTCGTAGCAATTTTGATGGGAATTTCTGGTATTGGCTGGGCAAGTATTTGCGCTTTACCTTTTGCAATGTTATCACAATATATTAAGCCTGGAACAGAAGGCTCTGTAATGGGGATTTTCAATATATTTATTGCTGGACCACAAGTATTTGTATGTACATTAGTTTCATGGATTATAAATCAATGTTCTTTTTCCGTTCCAGATGGAATAAATTATCACTGGGAATACACATTCTTAATAGGTGCAACTTGTTTAATTGCTGCTTCTATTATTGCATCAAAAGTTAAAGAAAAATTTGCATAGATTAGAATTTATACCAATAAAAAGAAGTCGATTTTCTTTTGGAAAATCGACTTCTTTTAGTTTCTTTTAAAAAACTATTTTTCAAGTTTCTTAATAGCAAGAACAAGTCTTGATTTCTTTCTTGCAGCAGTGTTTTTGTGTAAAACACCCTTAGAAACAGCTTTATCACAAAGTTTATAAACATTTGAGATAGCTGCTGCTAAAGCTTCTTTATCAGATTCTACAGCTAATGCTAATGCTTTTTTTACTGCAGTTTTGATAGAAGATTTAAAAGCTACGTTTCTTTGTCTGTTAGCTTCTGCAATAAGAACTCTTTTTTTTGCTGACTTAATGTTTGCCATTTTATATTTCCTTTCCACTTGTGATTGATGCTTAGATTAATGACTTCTACACACCAATCTATCACACGAGGATTGTGAGTACAATAATTGTATATACAAAAAAGTTTAAAGTAAAGAGGTTTATTAAATTTTCTTAATTTCTGTTAAAGTTGGGTCTAAAAGTCTTCTACCAATGTTATCAAAATTGATTGAATAAAGAGTTTTTGTACCATATTTAATCATTTTTTCAACAACACCATTACCATACTTTGCGTGTGTTACAGAATCACCTTGCTCAACAGAATCTGAAACAACAATATCCTCAGTTGGAATTTCTGCGCCATACACAGGTACTATTGGTGTAGAAGCTTTTTTAGTTTCAAGGATTTCTTTATCTTCAGGCTCATCTTCTTGTGTCAAATTGCCAACTTCTTCTAATGGTTCAAGAAAAGAATCATCATCTTGTCCTTCTAATTCAGCAAAGTCTGTTAATTCTTCAAAACCTTCTTCAAGAATAACTTCTTCCTCTTCTAAATTACCATTTAATTCATCAATAAAATCTAAATCTGAATCAGAAATACTATCGTCCTTCATTGTAGTAAAAACTTTATCAACATCTTCTACTATAGCTTTATCTAAATCTGCTTCAGCATTAGATTCTTCTGCATCCTCTAAATCAACAATTATATCAGAATCTAAGATTTCAGTATCATCTAGCTCAACAATTTCGTCAATTTCACCTTCAAAATCATCATCAACAACAAAAGCCTCGGTATTCTCTTGGATTTCTTCATTCACAGATTCAGCTTCAAATTCTTGAATTTCTTCTAAAGTTGCTTCTTCAATAAAATCCGAAGATTCTACAAGTTCTAAATCATCTTGAGTCTCTTCAATAATTTCTTCTAATGATTCTGTTATTTCAATAGATTCAATTTCATCTATTACGACATTATCATTGTCAACTTCTTCAACTTCATTTTCAATACTTAAATCATCATCAATTTGTTCGATTTCATCTAATATAGGTTC
Source organism: bacterium (assembly GCA_017482685.1). Lineage (GTDB taxonomy): Bacteria > Cyanobacteriota > Vampirovibrionia > Gastranaerophilales > Gastranaerophilaceae > CAG-196. The sequence goes on from JAFUMP010000054.1 coordinate 5,694, forward strand.
TTCTTGTTCTTCTGTAAGTTCAGAAATACCCTCAGGCACATCTATTGCTTTAAAATCATCTACTCTTGTATGAAATTCCTCAGCTTCGTCAGAAAAACTTTGAATAGAATTATCCAATTCAATAGTTTCTACAACCTCAGAATTTATTTCTATCTCTACGTCCGTATCTTTATTATTCAAATCTTCTTCTAAAGAAGTAACAACTTCTTCTGGTTCATTAGAAGTTGCCAATTCATCTTCTAATGAATATTCTGCAACAATATTTGAATCAGTATCAATATTATTCAATTCTTCATTTTCATCAGAAAAAATATCAATATTTTCACCAACTTGCTCGGCAATTTCTTCACTAACTTTTTCTATTATGGTGTTTGATTTTTTCTCAATCGCATTAAGTGACTGTTCTTCAGTAATAGTAGAATCATCTAAATCATTATTTAAATCATCAATAATTAGTGCTTCTTCTAATTCTTCTGCATCAGTTATAATTTCATCATTATTTACTAAATTATTTTCTTCGATTATTTCATTCTCTTCAGATTCAGTTTCTACTCTTGGAAGAAGTTTTAATTCTTCAAATTTAGATACTAAAGGAATAGAATTAGTGTTTTCACCTACAACCAAATACGTATCATTATTCATTGATTTTAAGAATAAAGAATATGATTTAAAAATAGTATTTGTAATAAAAGAAGGCTCTATAATAAAATTACTAAAAAGTTGTTTTATCTCATTAATATACTTAAATCTTGAATGTGTTATAAATGTTGTTGATAAATCATCTTTCAAAATTGTTTTAAGATTTTTCTTATTTATGAGATTAGAAGCTTCTACAAAAACTTGAGCATATGAAGCTTCTTTTTTTACAATTGATAAAATAATTTCCAAATATCTATTTAAAAATGTAGATTCAAGTTTTGATAAATCAATAACTACATTTGGCTGATTTAAAATCTTTGAAAGGTTAGTCGCTTCTTCTGCTGTTGAAGCAAAATAGCCCATTTTTTCAAACTTTGTTAATTTATTCTTTAATACAAGTAACTTAAATACATGTTCTTTTTCTACCATATTATCAACAATCGACTTAAGAACATTAAATGGTAAAAAAGAAACTGTTTTAGAATAATCCGATAAATCGTTAAAAATTTCTTGTATAAGATTTTTACTATCAGATGTTGCATCATTTAAACAGTCTTCAAAGATAAAATTCAAAGATTCGGTATTCAATGGTAATTTAAAATCTACACCTGCAACAAATTTATCAGTTGACACTACGCCTAAAGTGTCCAAAATTATAGAGTGTTCATACTGTTTTGACAAATTCGACAACACAATTTTATTATTCTCTAAATTTTCAAAACAAATCAAAGTTTCTTTATTAAAACTTTTTTTATCAACAATTATATCTAAATCGTTGTCAACAAAGAACCCTACATTCAATGGTTCATTCACTGAAAAACTTTTAGCAATATTATCAAAACTATACAATTCTAATTCAGAGTTAATTGATGGTACAGTTTTATCGTAATCAAGCAACTTTTCAGCTAGTATAAATAGAAGTTTTGCAAATGCAACAAAATTCTCTCCTATTTTCTTAACTTGAACTATTTGAGCCAAATATTGTTTTTCTACATCAATAACTTTAATAAAAGCAGAGAGCGAAACGCTTTCTAATGACTCAAATTTTATAAATCCATCTCTAACTTCTAATATTCTCATCAAAAAACCTCTTGTAAAAATTTTAACATGAACATGCCTGTTTTTTTACAAAAATTTTACAAATTGATACCTTAAGTTCAATTTACCAAACAACTTTTTCTATTAACTCTATTTCATATCCATCAGGGTCTTTAACAAAAGCAATTTTTGTACCTTTTCCATTGAGATCAAATGGAGGGTAAAGATATTCATAACCTAGCTTATCTATTTTATTGGTAAAATCATCTAACGACTCCACCGCAAAAGCGAAATGTCCAAAGCCTGAGCCAATTTCATAACCTTTTTCAGGTGTTTCATCATTATAAGTTAACTCAATTTGACAAGTTTTTTCTTTATCGTTTAAGAAATACAGCCAACAATCATCAAGCCTTTTTTTATGATCCAATTTCATATCAAGCACTTCTGTATAAAACTTTAAAGATGCGTCAATATCCTTAACTCTTATCATAGTGTGTAAAAACTTCATAATAACCTCCCAATTACTAATTATTTACTTTTATTTACATCTATTTACCCTTATTTACCCCCATGATACAATTAAATTATACAAAAAAGGAGTAATTATGAAAAACATTTTTGAACAAAATATATATTACGCTGACACAGATGCTTATGGAGTTGTCTGGCATGGTGCTTACCTTAGATGGATGGAAAAAGGTCGTTGCGACTTTTGTGAAGAACTTGGTTTTAACCTTGTTGAGCTTGTAAAACAAGATATTGCACTACCTGTAGCCAATATGAATGTTAAGTTCAAAGCTTCTGCAAAGCTAAATGATAAGCTCATTGTAGAAACTTGGATTTCTAAGCTAACTCCGATTTGTGTTACATTTTCACAATCTATTAAAAATAAAGAAACTGGAATCACTTATATTCTTGCAGATTTTGATATTGTTGCAGTAAATAATGACGGCAAGCTTTATAGAAGAATTCCAGAAGTATTAAAAACTGCACTTCAAGGAGCTATGGAATGCAAAGATTAAATAAATTTATAGCTTCATCAGGTTTTTGTTCTCGCAGAAAAGCTGATGAATATATTGAAAACGGCGATGTTGTAGTAAACGGCAGAATAGTTAAAGAACTTGGATTTCAAGTTGGACCTAAAGATAAGGTTTCAGTAGAAGGCAAGCTTTTAAAACCATTAAAAATGGAATACTATCGCTTTTATAGACCAGCTGGTTATATTACAACAGCTGAAGATGAAAAAGGTAGAAAAACTATTTATGATATTATTCCTCCAGAATTAAAAAAGCTAAAGCCTGTCGGCAGGTTAGATAAAGATTCTACAGGATTAATCATAATGACAAATGATGGTGAATTAATAAATGAGATGACCCATCCGTCTATAAAAGTTCCGAAAGTTTATTTAGTAACGATCAATGGTAAATTAACTCCTGAACATGGAGAAAAAATGTATAATGGATTTGAAATTGAAACCGACCAAGGTGAAAAGAAAATGGCTTATGCTCAAGTTTTACCAATTGAACTTAGCAATAAAGCTTCAACACTTCAAGTAACTCTACACCAAGGAATTAATCGACAAATCCGTAAAATGTTTGCAACTTTAGGATTTGAAGTTGTTTCTCTAAAACGAGTACAACACGGAACTATTACTCTAGAAGGGCTTAAAAAAGGTCAAATAAAAGCAATGAAGCCCAAACACATAAAAGAACTTAAGGGATATCTGGCAAAAATCCGAAAACAAAAATAGAGATTCCCTCTCCTCTGGGGAGGGTTAGGGAGGGGGCTTATCAAATGCTCAAAATCGCAATCGTAGGAAACATCGCATCTGGAAAAACCACTGTAGAAAAGATTATTGAAGAAAAAGGCTTCAAAGTCTATGATACAGATAAAATTGCGCATAAAATTTTAGAAACCAATAAAGAAGTTATAAAAGAATTTGGAACAAACGATAGAAAAGAGCTGGCTAAAATTGTTTTTTCAAATCCTAATAAGCTCAAAAATTTAGAATCAATTATACACCCCTTGGTAAAAGAAGAGCTTTTAAGAATCTTTAAAAACAATATTGACATTATATTCGTATCTGTTCCTCAATTATTTGAAGCAGGTTTGGAAAGTCTATTCGATAAAATTATTTACATAACGGCTAACGAAAACATACGTAAAGATAGACTCATTAAACGAAATTCATTTACCCCAGAAGAAGCTCAAAGACGGATAAATTCACAAAAAGAAGATAATAAAAAAGAAAAAGCTGATTTTGTAATTGAAAACAATTCAACAATGGAAGAATTAAAGCATAGTATAGTTAATATTTTAAATAATTTAATCTAATCTTTATATTCTTTTAAATCAAAATTATTTACAGTATGCATTCCTGCTTTAAGATGTTTTATTGTTGGTGTAAAAAATGCTAGTAAGGCTACAGCACCTGCTGTAATACCTGTCAAGCCTGTTGTTATAGCTACAGTAAGAGGTTTTTTGTTTCTGGATAAAATATACCCTAATCCAGCACCTAAAATTGTTGATACAACACCAATAAACTGACCTTTTCTAGAATTTAGCTTTGTACAGTCTTTGTTTAAAGAGTTCGAAATTTCGTTATTTACTTTGCAAAAGAATCTTCCTGTTCAGCAGGAAGTGTAAATTTAGCAATTTTGCCATCTTGTTCTATTTGATAAATTATTCTATTATCATTTGTTTTTCCTACTTTTTGAAAAAAATCAATATTTGTTGTAATTTTACTCATTATTAAACTCCTTAATAATATAAACCTCCTAAATATTTTTTTTGTTATTAATACTTATCTGATAATTTCATTGCTCTGTATATCTCATAAACGCTTAAAGTAAGAAATACTCCAAACAATAATAAATAAGAATTACTGCTATATACAAGAGTTTTACCAATTCTTGTAGGTTCGAAAACATGAAGAATGTATCCAGTTGCAGTGCCAAGTATACCAACCATTAAAAAATAACTAAAGTTCAAGATACTAACAGCTGTTCCTGAAATCATTTTACGATTTGTTGCATATAAAACAGGTACTAAAAGAGATGATAAGCTTGCATTTGCGGCTAAAACGCAAAAAATAAATGCAATAAATATTGTTCTAATATCGAGCCAAATTAAAACACAAATTATAAGTAACGAAATAAATGTAATATAAGAAGCACCTTTTAAAAATATAACCCTATGATTATGGAAAAGCTTACATACAGATGCATTTATAATATTAAATACTGCTGCAACTATTGCCATTATAGAAAGTACAACTGCAGCTTTAGCCGAAGTCATCATACAAAAATCTTCTAAAAACTTTTTACCAATAACGGTCTGAATAACATAAGATATACCAAAATTACAACAGGCAAAAGTAAACAAGTGCCGATTATGAGTTTTATGTAAGACCAACTGAAAAGGTAACATTTTAAAATTAACATGTGTATTTATTTTTTCTAATCTTGTTTTAGGTAACAAAACTAAATAAGCTATTACCGAAAGTAGAACTATACCAGCAATAATCACTAAAATTTCACGCCAAGTAAGCACTCGCATTGCCATTACAAAAGGAGCATTTGCAGCAATCCCACCAGCATAGCCAATGAATAACATAATTGAAAGCGCTATACCAAAATCTTTTTCTTCAAATAAAAGTCCCAATTCTTTTATTAGGCTTAAGTAAAACATACTACCGCCCATACCTAATAAAGCTCTTGCAAAATACATTAAAGGTAAATTTGAAGTTATAGGAAATAGAATACAACCTACTGTCATTATGATTGCACCGACAAACATAACTCTATATCCGCCATAACGATCAACAAAAATTCCATTTAAAAGTTGTGTAAACGCATAAATATACATAAAAATGGCACCAAATGCTGTTATTTCTGGTGCGCCAACTGATAATTCCTGTTCTAATACATCAAAAATTGCTCCAGGTATTGCTATGCGCTGAAAATTAGCTACAAAATAAAATAATGTACCTAGCAAAATAAGCCCAAGTTGCAAAACGAACTTTCTATCTTTCATAACCTCTTCCCAATATAGTGCTAGCTTAACGCTAATTTATGAGCTTGTCAACGGATTAATAAAAAAATCGGAATCCAATATAGAATTCCGATGACTGTTTTTCAGTTTTTAAGTGTTTTCTTTTTTACTCTTTTGTACTCTTTTTTCTCGTGTTTTCTTTTTTTTCTCGTGTTTTCTCCTCGCCTCGCGTTTTACTAAGATATACTTAGTCGAATTTTAGAACCAAATATATCTTACCCCAGATTCGCTAATCTAGTAGTGCTTCTAAAATTCTAGCATTTTTATCAGCTAATCCGCTTTTTCGAACTTGACTTCGTGTAATATAACTTCTTAAAGCTTCACGAATCAATTCTGAACGAGATCTGCTTTCTAAATCTGCTACTTCATCAATTTTACCTAAAAAATCTTCAGGCATTGAAATTAATACTCTTGCCATGTTGTACTCCTTTTTATACTCTATGTATTTTCTTGATGTCTCGTATATATATAAAGTATTTCTAGTAAAAAAAATTGCCTTTTTTATTTTGAATTGTAACAATTTTGTAACATTTGAGTTAAAAAAGCCTTTAAAATAGCAAATTTTTCAAAAAATACGGTTTAAGATAAAAAAGTGTAGGAATAAAATTTTGCAAATAAACGAAATTATTGAAATTAGTAAATCTAATACTATTTTAGATTCTATAAAAGACTACCAATTACTTAGAAACATTTTCGGTCTTGGTAAATCTTTAAGTTGGTCTAAAAAAAAGAAGTTATTTTCAGCATGGGATTTAATAAAAGATAATAGTGAAGAGACCCAAGCGCAAATTATTAAACCAGGCAAGTATACTCATCCGTTTTTAAACTCATTCAAAACTATTCCAACTGAAGCTCACGAAATCAATTTTGAAAATATATCGTCCAAACATTATAACCTAACTTTTGGAGTTTTGATTACTCATCCAATATTAGAAACTACTACAAAAGAGAAAAATTAAAAGCTTTCGGTATTTGACTTACAAATATCTTTTCTATAGTACATACCATCAAAACTGAGATTAGCCATTTCATTATAAACTTTAGTCTTAGCAGATGTAATTGAACGAGCAAAAGATGTTAAATTCAAAACAGCTCCATATTGAGACTCATATTCCAAAAATCTATTTTTAATTACTGTAGGGTAAAAATCTAAAAAAGTTTCTTCATTTAGCAATTCTGTACCTTTTACGATATTTTCATTATTAATTTTATTTTTACAGATTGCAACCAATATTGTAGCAGACAATTCTTTTTGTGGTATATACTCATACTCATCACTAAAAGATCCAACGATACAAGAATCTATCAAATTGACTAAATCAATGTCAATTAAATTTAAAATCGCTGTACAATCGACATTCTGCATAAAAGGAGTAAAACCAAGGACTTGAATATTACCCTCTTCTGTTAAAATCCCATTAACACCCAAAATACCCATATAATGCAAGTCCATTGTTTCTAAATATTCTAACACAGGTTGCACCACATTATCCATTATATCATATTCATTTTGCAAGGATAATTTATAATTTGGAACACAAGCCCCCATGCCAGAAGTTAGCTGGCCTCCATCACCTTCTAAAGAATGCTTGTAAACAATAGAAGAAGTTAGTGGTAAAGCTTTGTAACCGTCAGAGATGACATAAAAAGAAAAAGGAGTTCCCCATACATAGTCTTCAATTAAAACCTTTTGTCCAGTTTGAGCAAAAATTGAATCTAAAATGTTTTTTGCTGTTTTTTGAGAATTTAAAATAACTGCACTGGAAGGTTCATTAGTTTTCATAACAAATGGATTTTTGATATTTTTAATATAATCATAAGCCATATTCTGTTTTTCAAATATTCCAAATTTTGGAGTTGGAATTCTTAATTTATATAAGAGTTTTTTTATTAAAATTTTATCAAATAATATTTTACAAATATCTTGAGAAGGTGCAAATATTGATTGATTATTAGAATTAAAAAGTTCAACAATGTTAGAATCTAAAGATTTTTCAGATATTGGAATGGTTAAATTAATATCGTTTTCAAGTACATATTCAAGTAATTCTTTAGAAGAATCTTCTCTAATATCAACACATGTAACAAAGTCACTCATTATTTTACAGCCAGGAGCAACAAATACATTATTATTTTCTGAAAGTTTTTTCGCCAAAGCATATTCTTTAACAGAATTGCCTATTATTAAAACATTTTTTCTCATAGAAATTATTATAGCACAATTTTATACAGGCATTACAAAAAGAATCTCATCTATTTATTTGATTACAAAATTTAATAAATCTTATAGACTAGATTTGTAAATGGGGAGAGATATGGCTAAATCAAATTTAAAAATAAAAAAAGCTGGCTCAAAAGCTAATTTGAGTGTAGTTAAAGAAAGTAATATTAAGACAACTTCTTATAGTGATATAAACCTTAAAGCTTGGCGTGATTATGATCACGTTAAAACTGATACACTTTGGGAGTTTCCGAATCGTTTAAAAGAAGGAGGGCACTCTAATGAATATCATGGGAATTATATCCCACAAATAGCTCAACAAATTTACGAAAGATATACTAAGAAGAACGATATTGTACTTGATTTATTTTTTGGTTCAGGAACTTCTGGAATTGAAGCCATAAACATGAATCGCCGATGCATAGGTGTAGAATTAAAAGATGAGCTTGCAGAAAAAGTTTCTGAAAAATTTACAGCTAAGCAGTTAGTAACTGATGTGAATATTATTTGCGCAGATTCTGCAAGCGAGCTTGCTAAAGAAAAAATCAAAGCAAGACTTGATATTATGGGTAAAAAACAAGCACAATTATTAATGTTACATCCACCTTATGATGATATAATTAAATTTTCTGATAAGAAAGAAGATTTATCGAACTGTGCAACAACTGAGGAATTTTATGATTTATTTGAAAAAGTTGCAAAAAATGGATATGATTTACTAGAAAAAGGTCGTTTTGCATGTTTAATTATAGGTGACAAATATGCTAATTCTCAACATATTCCTTTAGGCTTTGAATGTATGGCCAGAATGAATAAACTTGGTTTTATAACTAAAGCTATTATAATAAAAGATATGCAAGGAAACGAAAGAGCAAAAGGTAAAACTGCAAATCTTTGGAGATATAGAGCTTTAGCTGGTGGTTTTTATATCTTTAAACATGAATATGTTATGGTGTTCCAAAAGCCATGATAAAAGAAATTGAAGACGGAATTATTATAAAAATAAAAATTGTACCTAATTCTTCTAAAAACGACATTATCCTAGAAGAAGAATTTATTAAAATCAAGGTTACAGCACAACCTATTGAAAATAAAGCTAACAAAGCGCTTGTTGAATTTTTATCAAAACGATTTAAAGTCCCTAAAACTTCAATCGAGATTTTAAAAGGAGATACTTCTAAAGAAAAGACCCTTTTAATAAAAACAAATAATGAATCAAAAATTTTAGAGATAAAATCGACATTGACAAAATAATTTTAAAAATATACTATTAAATAATAAAGCAAAGAAGGTTAAAATGAGTAATAATAGATGGTATGATATAGATCCAACAGTAAGCTTAGCTGTAAGTCTTATGAGAAATGCAAATATCATGGCACAGTATAAATGCGCGGATTTAATTATAAAAAAATCAAAAGAATTTGGATTAGATTTATCAGAAAATATTATTACAGATGCTTTTAATTATGTGTTGAGACGTTGGTATGATACAGACCAAAAGATAGCGGAAGCTTTTGAATATTTAAAACTTTTACCTACTGAATTACAAAAAGAAACAGCATTAGAACTAATTTCATTACTTCAACAGGAAGAAACAAAATAAAATGGATATATTAACTAATCCAGCTGTTATTTCAATAATATTACTTTGTTTTTTATGTTTAAAACATATAAATGTTTTGCTTGCTATTATTCTATCAACTCTATGCGCAGGACTATTTTCAGGAATGAGCTTGGAAAAAATTATGACAATATTTATTTCTGGCATGGGAGGAAACTCTGAAACAGCTTTGAGTTATATTTTATTAGGAACTTTTGCAGCAACAATGTCTCATTCTGGATTTACTAATAAAATTTCAGAAAATATTACAAAAATCGTGTCTAACAATAAATATATATTATTTATTATCCTCGGATTAATTGCTATTGCTTCACAAAATTTAGTACCAATTCACATAGCTTTTATCCCTATAATTATTCCACCACTTTTAAAAACAATGAATACACTCAAAGTCGATAGAAGAGCGGTTGCAAGTGTACTCGCTTTCGGGCTTAAAATGCCTTATATAACAATACCCATTGGCTTTGGATTAATATTTCAAAATCTGATTGCAGATAATATGATGCAGAATGGAGTTAGTGTTGTACGTGAAGATATTTGGAAATCTACTCTAATTCTAGGGTTGGCAATGATCACAGGATTGTTAATATCTTTATTTGTATATAGAAAACCAAGAGAATACTCCAATTCACCACTAACTATTCTAAACAATGATACTATTGAATGTAGCAAATATACCATTTGGGTTGTTTCATCAGCTGCGATTATGACATTTATTGTTCAATTGCTAACACATTCACTACCTTTAGGAGCTCTTGTCGGACTCGGCATTATCTTTTCATTAAAAGTAATCCCTAAAAACAAAATGGATCACATGATGAATGAAGGAATATACTTAATGGGTTATGTAGCATTTGTTATGCTTGTAGCTGCAGGGTTTGCCTCTGTATTAAAAGCCTCAGGAGCAATTGATTCTTTAGTTTCATCTACGCTAACTCTTTTACCTCAAGATATTTTGCTCACATCCTTGGTTATATTAATACTAGGTTTATTTATAACTATTGGAATAGGAACTTCTTTTGGTACAATTCCTATTTTAGCCGTCTTATTCGTTCCTATTTGTTCAAAGATGGGATTTAACACTCAACAAATAATCGTATTACTAGCTGCTGCTGCAGCTTTGGGCGATGCTGGCTCTCCAGCTTCGGATACAACTCTTGGCCCTACTTCGGGTTTAAATGCAGATGGGCAACATAATCATATATTTGATACTTGTATCCCAACATTTGTACACTATAATCTAGCTTTAATAATTTTTGCATTAATTGGAGTTTATTTGTTAGGTTAATTTATTAACCATTTAATCCAAAGTTAAAATCTTCTTGAATATTGCTAGATAACATACCTTTGTATGATTCTAAATATGCTTTTACTTCTTCTAACTCTGCACTATTTGTAGTAATTTGAGCATCAATAGCTGTTTCCCAAGCTGTTAATTCATCTAATTGTTCTTGGAACTGAGCTGTAATTCTATCAATCTCTTCTTCGAAATCAGGAATTTCTGTATAATTTAAATATTCTTCTTGTAAAGCTTCATCACCTTCAAAAAGAGCTTTGAAATAATCTCTAACTGAATGTTTTTCTGATGACAATAAAGATTGTAAATCAGCTTGAGAATATGTTGCAAGAGTTTTTTGAGCTTGAAGTTCAGTAATCTCAAGATTTAACTGATTTCTTCTCAAAATGCTTGCTTGTATTGTTTCGTGTAAATTTGCGATTGCCATCTTTTATCACCATCATATCTATCTTACATATATATAAAAACAAATAATTAATTGGTATTTCAAGTTTATATATTTTTGTTACAAAAGTTTACATTATGAATATTTGTAACAATATGCTTAATTTTGTTAAAGTTTTTCAAAAAAATGCCGATATAGATATTAGAAAAAAGGAAAAAGGAAATAAAAATGGGAATCAGTATCGCAAGTTTTAAAAACAATAGTAGTTTTGAAAACAAAGAAAATTTAAAACGCACGGCAAAAATGATTTTAACAAAACAAGGAGCTAGTGCTGAAGCTACTGAGAAAATATTAGAAAAAACTATTTTTTCTAATAATGTAACATTAAATAATTATAATGCTGATATTCTAAGGGCTTCTTATCAAATTTCGCAAAACTTATATTTAAAAGAAACTTTAAAACAAATAAAAAATACTAATAATAAAAATAAAAAACATACTTTAGGCGAAATCTGGGAATTAAAAAAAGAAAATAACTCTACAGAATACGATGGTGAGTTAAAAGATTTTGAAGTAGATTTAACTTCTAATAATTTTTTTATTGCAGCATAAATGTTTAAAATTAAATTGCAACTTTAACTACAGCTTTTTTAACAGTTGTTATTTCATTTTTAGAGATAGCTGGTTTATGCGCATCATGAGGATAAAGAATTAAAAATTCACCATTTTTTAAAGTTATATATTCTTCTTCGCAATTTATTTCAAAAAATTCCAAATCTTTTTCTGAATCATAATTTATACAAGATTTACAATTAGATAGATCTGTAACTCCAATTCTTTCAACTCCATCTATCATGTATTGAATATCAATGTATTTTTTATGAGATTCGTAATTTGCATCTTCTTTTGTTTGATAAGTTTGTATTGAAACATAATTGTTTGTTCCAGTAATTTCATATCTACCATCAGGCAAATTTTTTAAATCTTGTTCTTTAAGCCAATTCAATCCAAGTTTAATATTTTCTGACAATGTATAATAAATTTTTGCATTATCTAATCTATCTTTAATCATCTTCAAAACCCTTTATTTATCCTTATTTTAATTTTACATCAAATTTGTAAAATAATTCAACTTTACATTTCTTTACAAAAAACAAGAAAAAAGGCAATTTTTAAAAACAAAAATACTTTATAAATATGTAAGGTTAAAAAAGGTTAGTTTTTAATTTACAAATTAGGTTAGTAAAAAAGTAAGGTAGGTTCATTATGTTAGTAGCATTCTGGCAAGTCCAGAGATTAACACGTGAAATAAATGACCTTGAGAAAAGGGCAATGGATGTTCGAACAAGATTGTCGAACCATCAAAAATATGCCGGTATTCTTGGAGGGTCATCCATACTAACATTGGGTAATATTTCAGGATTATCTGCAGAATTATTACCTAGAGCCTCGCTTTTTGCAAAATATTCAGATCAAGCAAGTAGTATGAGTGCAATGCAAAATCTTCAATATATGAAGATGATGGGACTTACTCCATTTATGGGTAATCCAATGATGCAAGGTCAATATGAAATGAGTGCATTTATGAATTTCAAAAAAGAAGCTCTGAAGGCCTTGAAGCAACAAGAAGCAGCAACGCTTAATGAAGTTGAAAAAGAAATAGAACTAGAATTAAATAGCATAGAACAACGAATCAAGATGAAACGAGCCGAACTTGAATCTTGTAAACAATTAGCAGCAAAAGAAGCGGAAGATATGGTTCCATCTTTTGGGCTTAGATAAAATTTAACTCTAAAAACATAATGTGAAGTGTATACCTATTAACTAAAATTTCCCCTCGCCTCTCTAAAAAGAGGCTTTTTTTTATATTAAATTATATAAACTTTTAAAATAAAAATAATTTACCAGAAACTCTTTTTGTGATATTATAACTTATTATTGGAGATATAAAATGATTACAATTAAAGATGTTGAACATGTTGCAAAATTAGCACGTTTAGAACTTACAGAAGAAGAAAAAGAAAAATTCACAAAACAGTTAGGTGATGTGCTTAAACACGTTGATGCTATGAACGAAGTTGATACTTCCAATGTTGAGCCAATGGCGCATGCTATTGATTTTGTTAATGTTATGAGAGAAGACAAAGTTTTCTACGAACAAACAAAAGAAGAACTTATGAAAAATGCACCGTATGAAGAAGATGGTTTTTTCAGAGTTCCAAAAATAAATTAAAAATTAAAAAAGGGGCTTTTAGCCCCTTTTTTAGTTAAGATTTACCAGTAAAACTAACTGGATATCCGCTCCAAAGGAGCACTTGGAGGGGTAAATGTAGTTAGTAATAAAGGGGAATGTGCTCCGCCCAAAGGTTGAAAATTAGCAAAGACAAGCTAGTAATCCGTTCCAAAGGAGCACTTGGAGGGGTAAATGTAATTAATAGTAGAAGGGAATGTGCTCCGCCCAAAGGTTGAAAATTAGGAAGTACAAGCTGGTAATCCGTTCCAAAGGAGCACTTGGAGGGGTAAATGTAATTAGTAATAAAGGGGAATGTGCTCCGCCCAAAGGTTGAAAAATATGACTAAATATATATTTATTACAGGCGGTGTTGTTAGTTCATTAGGTAAAGGGATTGTTGGAGCTTCTTTAGGAAAACTCTTACGTTCTAAGGGGTTTACTGTTGCAATCCAAAAATTTGATCCTTATATAAATGTTGACCCTGGTACAATGAGCCCTTTTCAACACGGTGAAGTATTTGTAACAGATGATGGCGCTGAAACAGACTTAGACTTAGGCCATTATGAAAGATTCATTGATTCTAATTTCTCTCAACTTAGTAGCGTAACTTCAGGTAGCGTATATCAAACAGTAATTAATAAAGAAAGAAAAGGCGACTACCTTGGTGGAACTGTACAAGTAATCCCACATATTACGAATGAAATTAAATCAAGAATTGTCAAAGCGCAAAAGCAATTCAAACCAGATTTTCAAATAATTGAAATCGGCGGAACAATTGGTGACATTGAAGGTCTACCATTTATTGAATCAATTCGTCAATTTAAAGCTGAAGCTGGCATAGGTAATGCCATAAATATTCACTGTACATTATTACCTTACCTGCCAACATCAGGAGAATTAAAAACAAAACCTTCTCAACATAGTGTTAATGTTTTAAGAAGCCATGGTATTAATCCTGATATTTTAGTCTGTCGTACTTCAAAACCTATACCAAAGACCGAAAAAGAAAAATTAGCATTATTTTGCTCTGTAGCAAAAGAAGCAGTCATAGAATGTAGAGATATGAAGAGTATTTACGAAGTTCCATTGGCTTTAGAAGAACAAAATCTAGCTAATGTTGCACTTAAATTACTTCAAACTCCTGAACGTGAATCTAATTTAGATAGCTGGAAAAAACTTGTAAACAGAATTAATCATCCAGAAAAAAGTCTTAAAATAGCAATCGCAGGAAAATATACAAAACTTTCTGATGCATATATTTCAGTAGTTGAATCAATTAAACATGCAGGTTATGAACATTCAGCAAAAACTGAAATAAAATGGATAAATTCTGAAGATTGCGTTGACGCAAATGTTTGCGCTGAATTATTAAAAGATGTTGATGGTGTTGTTATTCCTGGAGGTTTCGGCATTAGAGGAGTTGAAGGAAAATTAAACGTAATTAAATACGCTAGAGAAAATAATCTACCGTTCCTCGGTATCTGCTTAGGTATGCAATGTTGTGTAACAGAATACGCAAGAAATGTTGCAGGCTTAAAAGGTGCAAATTCAACAGAATTTGACGAAAATTCACCACATCCTGTTGTTGATTTAATGATTGAACAAAAAAATGTTAAAGGATATGGTGGCACGATGAGACTTGGAGCTTATGATTGCCATCTTAAAAAAGGAACAAAGGCTCATGAAGTTTACGGCTCAACGAAAATTTCTGAACGTCATAGACATAGATATGAAGTCAATACAGACTATATTGAACAATTAAAACAAGCTGGGCTAGTTTTCTCAGGAATGTCACCAGATGGAATGCTATCAGAAATTGTTGAATTACCACACCTAGACTGGTTTGTTGCTTGTCAATTCCACCCAGAATTCAAGTCTAGACCAGAAAGACCACATCCATTATTTAGAGGCTTAATTTCAGCCGCAATAAACCAAAAATCTTAATATTTTGTAATAAGCTCTTGATTAAAATCAAGAGCTTATTTATTATCTTAA
>JAFUMP010000055.1 GCA_017482685.1 bacterium
AAAGAAGCTGGTGGAGTATTTACTGAGATATGAAGATGGCGATGATGGGGAACCGATGTTCCAGCTGGGCGAGTATTATTTGAGTTGTAAAGATAACGATAAAGCATTGCAGTATTATGAAAAAGCAGCCCAGTTGGGCCATGTGGGGGGAATGCTTCAGGCAGGATGTATGCATAGCAAGGTGACATACCAGAAGAAAAAGGCTCAGGAATATTTTGCTAAGGCTGCGGCGCAGAACGATCCGGATGGTCTGTACAATCTGGGCGTAATGTATATGGATGAGTGGTATTATCAGAAAAATCGTCCGGAAGCATTAAAAAACTTTGAAAAGGCAGCCCAGACGGGCCATGAATATGCTTCACTGGTGGTGGCTTCATATTACGGTGAAGGCAATATGGTGAAAAAAGATATGGAAAAAGCTGCACATTATATAGCTCTTGCTGTGGAAAATGGGCAGAGAGGATTCCGCAATACCCGCATGGATATTTCAAGAAGCGATTGGAATAAAGATGTAAAGCCGATCTGCCGGCAGGTGGCGGAGCAATCTGATTTGCCGGCGCCTAAGTATCTGGTTGGCTGCGATTTGGTGAATGAAGGTAATTATGAAGATGCCTTGCGCTTTTTTGAAATGCCGGTACAGCAAAATTATCATGATGCCCGAGAATGGTATGATAAGGCAGTTGTGCTTCATCATATGAAAATAGAACAAAAGATTGCCGCACACATGAAGGTGGCAATTGCAAATCTAAAATCAGCGGCGGATTTAGGAAGTGAAGAGGCACAGAAACTCCTGAAATGTTATGAGGAGGAATAAAGAGTATGGATTTGGATTTTGTAAAAAGTCTGGAAGAGGACGAACAGTATGAGGCCTTGCTGGAGTATGTGATAGAATATGCAGAGGGCGGGGATTCCGAGGCAGCTAAGTACCTGGGCGATTATTTTGCCCGGGGAATTGGTGTGGAAAAAAATGAAAAAATGGCATTGCAGTTTTATTTGCTGGCCGCAGATCTGGGAAATGAAGAGGCCGCATATGCAGTGGGAAAGGCATACAGTGAGGGATGGAATGTTGGGCAAGATTACGTCCAAGCGGCTTATTATTTTCAAAAGGCAGCAGAGAATGGCTATGTGGAGGCTCAATACAAAATGGGTTTATGCTATCAGACTGGCCACGGAGTGGATGAAGATAAAGAAAAGGCGATAGAGTATTTTTTGCTGGCAGCCGATGGTGGACACATAGATGCCCAGTATCTGGTAGGGACAGATTTCTTTGAAAATGGAGTTCTGGACAAAGCTGTTTATTACTTAAAAAAAGCGGCAAAGCAGGGGCATGCAGAGGCTGCCTGCCAGGTAGGTGTATGTTATAGTACCGGTTTGGGGATAGATGCTGAGGAGCAAAAGGCTGTCCAGTATTATAAAATTGCTGCTGATAAGGGAAGCGTAGAGGCTCAGTATCTTCTGGGAATGTGTTATTGGGATGGAACTGGTATTCCAAAGGATGAAAAGTTGGCAGAAAAATATTTTAAGCTGGCGGCCGGACAGGGAGATGCCAGAGCCCAGTATCAGTTAGGTATTTATTATAGATACAATGAAAAATGGGCACTAGAATATTTTGCACAGGCCGCGGATCAAGGACATGAGTTGGCAGCGCAGCGAATGGGCGAATACTATTTAGAGAAGGAAGAGATCCTGAAGGCTAAAAAGTATTATGAACTGGCAGCGCAGCAGAATAATTCATTGGACCAACACGCATTAGGAAAAATTTATTTGTTGGATGGAACAAAGGACTATTCAAAGGCAGTTGAATATTTTGAACTGGCAGCGCAGCAAAATAATCTTGATGCGCAAGTCTGCTTGGGAAAGTTGTATTATAAGGGGGAAATTGTTCCTAGAGATCGAAAAATGGCGATATATTATCTTGAAATGGCAGTAAATAACGGATATCAAGATGATGAAATGCTGTTGCAAAAGCTGAAATTGTTGATGTAATGCGTGATACAATGTCGCCAAGTGAATATATTGTTTATTTGAGTGAAAAAGCTACAGCGGATAAGTCAATGCAGGCTTTATTATATGATTACGCTTATAAATTACATAAAGAGAATAAGTCCAACGAAGCCATACAGGCATATTTAGCTGTAATAAAAACAAATCCTTCACAAGTTGATGCTTATGTAAATCTTGCGATTTGTTATGCGGCGAAAAATGATTATAAAAATGCTCAAAGTGTTTTAGATAATGCAAAATCAAAATTTCCGACAAATAATCTTGTTTTAAAAACATTGCAGGAAGTGCAAAATGATTCTTTAGCAACAGCTCTAGCTGATGCCTCAAAAAGTTTTGAGGGTAAGGATTATAGGACTGCTATTGAAAAATATATGTCTATAACTCCTGCAAGCGAGGATTCTCTATTAGGGATTGCTGCTTCATACCAAGCTTTAGAAAATTATAATCAAGCTATTGAGTATTATAAAAAAGCTATGGCTATTTCTTCTAAAAATGCGGAAATACCTTATTATATAGGATATTTATTCTCAGAACAGCAAAAATGGGATTTAGCTAGTGAATATTTAAAAAAATCACTTTTAATTAATCCTGAATCAGAAGCAAAAAATCTTCTTCCTTATGTTATGCAAAATTTGACTTTAGCTGAGTACACAGAAGCAGTAAGCTTGTTTGAAAAAAATGAGTTTGAATCAGCTTTAACCAAGTTTAATGAAGTATTGAAGAAAGAAGTGAATAATGCGTTTGCATATTATTATCGTGGGCTTATATATGATGAGCAAAAGAAGTATAAATTAGCAATGGATGATTATAATAAATTTTTGTCAATTTATACAACTGATGATGAGTATTTACAGTATATAAAAGCTAGAGTGGAAGAGTTGAAGCCTTATGCCAGTTAAAAAATTAATATCAAGCAGGGTTTCACTTGCGCCTATGGCTGGAATTACTGATTATGTTTTACGTTCGCTTATTCGTGAACATTCGAAAACTTGTCTTTTGACTACAGAAATGATAAGTTCAGAAGCTTTAACACAAGTTAAAGAAACTGATATTGTAAAACGTGATAATAATCATTCCCCAATTTCTTATCAACTTAGTGGACATAAACCAAAGATGATAGCTGATTGTGCGGAATACTTGCAACAATTTGCAGATATGATTGATATTAATATGGGATGTCCGGTTAATAAAGTCGTCAAAGGTACTGATGGCTGTGCTTTGATGCGTAATGTTGAGTTGGCAGAAGAAATTGTTAAAACTGTAAAATCTCAAATAAAAATTCCTTTGAGTGTAAAATTTAGACTTGGATATACTTTTGAAGAGCTAAATTATGTTGAATATGGACAAAGAATGCAAGAAGCTGGTGCTGATTTTATCACAATTCATGGTAGAACTCGTTCGCAAATGTATGGTGGAAAAGCTGATTGGAAAAAAATTGCAGAGTTAAAAAAGAATGTTGACATACCTGTTTTTGCTAATGGAGATGTAGTTTCAATAGAGACTGCGGAAAAATGTTTAGAGGAATCAAATGCCGATGGTATTGCTATTGGACGTGGGGTACTTGGCGATCCCTCTTTAATAGCCAGGATTGAAACCTATTTACAAACAGGAAAATATTTACCACCACCAACATTAGAAGAAAAAATTGCTGGCATGAGAGATTACTTATATCGAGAAATAGAGTTTAGAGGGGAAGATGTTGGTATAAAATTTGTTAGAAAATTTTATCCGTACTATATCAATGGTTTTTCTGGTGCTTCAAGATATAGAGGTGAATTAGTTTTATTAGATAATTTAAAAGATATTAATAAAATGCTTGATGAAGTAGCTTTGCAGAGTTGTAAAAATATGTTAGTATAAAAATATACAAACAGGAGAGCTTTAGTATGAAAAAATTTGGATTTACCTTGGCTGAATTAATAATTGCATTAAGCATTATTGGAGTAACTTCTATTTTAGTTGCACCAACTGTGGTAAATCTAATGCCAGATTCTAATAAAGCAAAGGTTATAAAATATTATACTCAGCTTTCAAGTGCTGTAAATACAATTTTGAGTGATGAAAATATCTATAGACCTTATCAAGCAATTCAAGGTAATGATGTAGTAATGCAAAATGAATTTACCTCATTAAACGATAATAACAATATTATTGTATGTGGGCCATTAGGTTTATCTTGTTTGGATAATGTACCTCAAAATAATGAGCAACCTACAAATTTCCCAGATTTTTTGAGAGATAGGCTAGGATTAGTTGATGATATGACTGTTGATAATTCTTTTTGGGATATTCAATATATACCTCGAGAATCTAGAGAAATGAGCTATAGTGTTGAAATTACAATAAGAGAAGATGAAAACGGTTGTTTATATGGTGAAGACGGTTGTGATATTAGTGATGTAAATCGATTTAGATTTATAATTGAAAATTACGGTTCTGTTGTGGCGGGTGATCCGTTAACAGATGCGTATTTGCGAAACCAACTTAATATGAATAGTAAAAAAGAAGATATTGAAACTGCAAATCGTTTAATAGAAGAAGGTATTGATTATAGAAGATAGAATGAAAAGGCTATTTCTTTATGCCATTTGCCCAATCACAGGCAAGCATTTCACCTTTTCCTTCAGGTTTAATTTTGATTAAACGAAGTGTTCCTTTAGATGTTTTTACGTCTATACCTAGTTTAGAAAAACGAACAAAATCTCCATTATTTCCTGCAAAATTTTCATTCAAAGGTTCCGTTTCAAGGACTTTTATTATTTTATTTTGGTACTCAAAATGTGCGCTAGGACATTTATATACACCTCTAACAAGATTGTGAATTTCTTGTGCAGATTTATTCCAGTCAATTTTACATTCTTCTTTTTGCAATTTATCTGCAAAACAGACACCTTCCTCACACTGTTTTCTAGGAACTAATGTTTTATTAGCAATTCCTAGAAGAGTTTTTTCTAATAGTTGAGGCGATTCTGTTGCGCAGATTTCAAAAAGTTCTGCGCAGTTCATGTTTGGTGTGATTTTTATTGGATGTGTCATACAAATATCGCCACAATCTAGACCTAATTCGGTAATCATTGTGCAAATTCCTGTTTCAGTATCACCGTTTATAATTGCTCGTTGAATAGGATTTGCGCCACGATATTTTGGTAGCAAAGATACATGAAGATTTATCGTTTCATATTTTGGAATATCTAAAACTTCTTGTGAAAGAATTTGTCCAAAAGCAAAAGTTACAAAGAAATCTGGCCTGAGTGATTTTAATGCTTCAATAATTTCAGGTTCTTTTCGTATTGATTTTGGCTGGAATACTGGAATATTGTTTTCTAAAGCAAAAACCTTTATTGGACTTGGTGTGAGTTTGTGTCCTCGTCCAGAAGGTCTGTCAGGTTGTGTAACTACCGCTTGAACATTAAAATTTGAAGAATTATATAAATATTCTAAAGACTTTAGTCCAATATCTGGCGTGCCAAAAAAAACTATATTAAGCATTTTTATCCTTTTCAACTTGCGCTTCTTTTAATTTATTAACAGCTTCTGTTAATTCTGGTTCATCCAAAAGCTTTTCTACTTGTAGAGGTGGTAAATTAAATTTTTTAAGCACTTCTTCTGCTTCAAATCTATTAATTGAGTGATCAACAAATAGAATGCCGTCTAAATGGTCGAATTCGTGTTGGATACAACGAGCAAGCAGAGTACCATCTTTAGCTTCCATTACAAAAGAACGCCCGTTTGTATCAAGGGCTTTGACCATAACATATTCATATCTTTTTACATCAGTATAAGCTTCTGGAAAACTTAAGCAGCCTTCGTGGCTTATGCAAGCTCCTGATTTTTTTATAATTTTAGGGTTAATAAAAACCATCGGATTAAGAGGTTCATTTCCTGTTGAAACATCAATAACAAAAATTCTCAAATTTTCACCAATTTGTGGAGCAGCTAAGCCTACTCCATTTTGTGAATACATTGTATCAAGCATATCTTGTACAAGATTTTTTATTTTTTGTGAAACTTTATGTACTTCTTTTGAAGGCTCTCTTAAAGAAGGTTCTCCAAATTTTACTATTTTTTTTATAGCCATTATTAATACCTCGCTTAGCTAGATTATAACACAATTATATTTTAAGAACAAAAAACCTATAAAGAATGAGGGCTAGAAGTTCCACCAATAGGAGTTGAGAAGAGGTTTAGTTTTTTGTTTCTGATTCTTTTATTAATAAATCGACAAAGATTTTTTTCAAATTTGTTTTGTGTAAAATCATCTTCTGAATAAAGCTCTAAATTATCTTCATTCTCCCAAATGTCTGTATTAGTTGTTTCGTTGGCTTTTTCTGCTATTTCATATTTTGGTTGAGGCACATCTAAAAAATATACTTCGTTGGGTTCTAAGTAAACAGTATTGCACCAAGCTGGATTTGTAATGTTGCATAATAAAAATATAAATATGATTAATATCTTTTTCATAGAGAAATTTTATCATGAATTTAATAAATTAAATAGCCACTTTACCTATTTAAACTAAAATTAAAACTAAATAGAATAATCTCAAGGAGATTTTTTATGAAAAAGATTTTATTATTGATTGTATTTGTAACTTTTGTTTTGCCAGTGTTTGCTGAGAATTTTTTTGAACCTGAATGGAGAGAATTTGCACCAAGTCAATACAAAGAAATAAGTGTATCAAAACAATATTTTTCATCAAATAAGAGATATTGGGCTGAAAGAAGAAAAAACTTTGAAAAAAGACTTTTGAAATGTAATAGCTATAGTAATGATAGACAAACAGAATGTTATAATGAATTAAGAAATCTTGAAATGAATGCTTCAATGCTAAGAGCTGAACATGTGCGAAATAATAATTTAAATCGTATGTTGATTAATTCAATGTTTTAGTTTGAAGATCTAATGATATTTTAGAAAAATATTTTTGTTATAATTATATTTGTAAATCAATTTTCTTAAAAAAGGTTTATAAATATAAGGAGTACAGATGAATAATCTTGAAAAAAACATTATAGATGTTTTGTCAGATTTATATAAAAACTATCACGTTAGAAGTGTTAAGGCTGAGTTTGAAGCAGAAGGTGCTAAGTTTGAAGAAGTTTTGAAGCTTAAAACAATCGTGAATTCAATTGGGTTAGGCTTGTGTTTAAAAATAAGTGGTGCAGAGGCGATTAGAGATTTATATGATGCAAGAGCAATTGGTGTATCTTCCGTCATTGCACCAATGATAGAGACTCCTTATGCAATGAAGAAGTTTGTAAAAGCTATAAAAATTGTTTTTTCAGAAGAAGAGCGTAAAAATATTGGTTTTTATATAAACATTGAAACAATAACAGGTTTTAATAATTTAAATGATATTATTTCTTCAAAAGAGTTTGCTGAAATTAATGGAATTGTTTTGGGACGTACTGATATGATAGGATCTTTGGGATTGGAAAAGTATGAGATAGATTCAGATTCTATTTTGAATATTGCAAAAATAATATCAAATAAGCTTTTGTACGAAAATAAAATTTTTACAATTGGTGGTGGAATTTCTCCGGATTCTGTCTCTTTTTTGAAAAAAATTATAAAATTAGATAATTTTGAGACTCGTAAAGTTCTTTTTGATGCAAAACCCGCGTTAAATAATTTAAATATTGAACAGGGCATAAGAAAAGCTTTAGAATTCGAAACTTTATGGCTGAAGTACAAAAAAGAATTTAATGGTGTTGTTTTTGAGTCGGATGAAAAACGCTTAGAATTGTTAAATTCAATGTTGAGAAAATAAACACTTGACCATGTTGTTGATATTTTTAGTATAATAATATAAAGAGGGAAAAGAAGGAGATTATATAAATTATGAAATTAAGTGCAACTACTGCCCAAAATTCGTTTAAATATTCTTGGCTATTGTCTCGAATATGGCCATATATAAAACCTTATTGGTTTAGAATTTTATTAGGTTTTTTAGTTGCAATACCTTTAGGTTTGTTAGATGGGGTTACAGCATTTGCTCTTAAACCTTATATGGACTATGTAGTTGGTGGTAAAGCACTAGAGTTTGAACTTTTAGGACATTCTTTTTGTATATCAAGTGTTAAAATGGCTTTTATTTTACCAATAGGAGTTGTTTTATTTGCAGCATTTCAAGGTGTTTTAAGATATTTAAATGGTTATTTATCTACTTGGACAAGTCAAAGAATTACAAACGATGTTAAGTTTGATTTGTTTGAGCGATTAATAAATATGCATCCTCAATTTTTTGATGAAAATTCTTCAGGAATAATTATTTCGAGATATATGAATGACCCACAGACTGCATCTGCGGGTATTGTTGATCAAATAAAGACTATAACTACAAGTATTTTTGGCGCATTGGGACTAATTGCCGTAATGCTCTATAGCTCTTGGAAGTTAGCTATTATAGGGGTATTTGTTTTATTTATAGCGTTTTTGCCAGTAGCTTTAATTAGAAAAAGAATAAAAAATGCTTCTAATAAAAATATGGTTATTGGTGGAAATATTACAACAAATATTAATGAAACTTATGCTGGTAATAAAGTTATGGCAGCTTATGAATTACAAGAACGTCAAAATAAATATTTTAGAGAACAAACTTGGAGTGCATTTAATGTAAATATGTCACTTTATAAACGCTCTGGTTGGATGTCTCCAATAATGTATATTATTGCATCACTTGGTATTGCTACAGTTTTAGGTTTTGGTACATATTTGATTAATACTGGAGAAATGACAGCTGGTTCGTTTGCGTCTTTTGTGACTTCTCTTTTGCTTTTGTATAAACCTGTAAAAACTTTAGGTAATACTTTAACAACTATTCAAAATTTATTTGTTGCGTTAGGTCGTGTTTTTGAATTATTTGATTTGAAAGCTGAGATAAATGACAGTGTGAATCCTATAAATCTTGAAGGTGTAAACTCTTGTATTGAATTTAAAAATGTAGGATTTGAATATGCACCAGAACAACCTGTTTTGAAGAATTTAAATATAAGAATTGCGAAGAATGAAGCATTGGCAATTGTTGGTAATTCTGGTGGTGGAAAATCTACTTTGGTAAATCTAATTCCAAGATTTTATGATGTAAAAACAGGTTCTATAACAATTGACGGAGTTGATATAAGAGAGTTTTCTTTAAAATCATTAAGACAAAATATTTCAATGGTGTTTCAAGATAATTTTTTATTTTCAGGAACTATTGAAGAGAATATTAGGATGGGTAAACCTAATGCTACAGACGAAGAATTGCAAAAAGCTATTGAGGCCGCTCATTTAGAAGATGTAATTTCTGAACTTCCAGATGGAATTAATACAATGCTTGGAGAACGAGGTTTAACTCTTTCTGGTGGTCAAAGACAACGTGTTGCTATTGCTAGAGCAATGCTAAGAAACGCTCCAATTGTAATCCTAGATGAAGCAACTTCTGCTTTGGATAATCAATCTGAAGCAATTGTTCAAAAAGCTATGGATAATTTGATGAAAGATAGAACTGTATTTATTATTGCGCATAGACTTTCGACTATTAAAAATGCCGATAGAATAGCTGTAATTAATGAAGGTGAGCTGGTTGAGTTAGGTACTCATGATGAATTAATGAACATTGAAAATGGTCATTATAAATCTTTGTATGAAATGCAGTTTAAAAAACAAGAAGTTACAGTGTAAAACCTTGAATAATAAAGTTAAGATTATGTAAAGGCTCTTTGTAACTGTGCTACACTAGAATTATAGAGAAAATTGTGATTATTTATATAGGAGAGGATTTATGATACCAATTTTAGATTCAAAAAGACAATATGCACAAATTGGTGCAGAAGTAGAAAAAGCTGTTTGCGAAGTTTTACGTTCAGGCTCTTACATTCTTGGACCAAATTGCAAAGCATTAGAAGCTGAATTAGCTAAGTACATTGGATGCAATTATACAATTACATTAAACTCAGGAACTGATGCTCTTCATTTAGCTTTAAGAGCTTTAGATATAGGTGCTGGTGATGAAGTTATTACGACAGCATTTACTTTTGTAGCTACTACAGAAGCGATTGGTATTGTAGGAGCTCATCCTGTATTTGCAGATATCAATCCAGATACATTTAACATTGATCCAGCAAAAATTGAAGCTGCAATTACACCACGTACAAAAGCTATAATACCTGTTCATTTATATGGTCAGCCTTGTGATATGGATGCAATTATGGATATTGCAAAACGTCATAATTTATACGTAATTGAAGACTGCTGTCAAGCAATTGGTGCTAAATATAAAGGACAAATGGTCGGTACTTTTGGAGATATCGGATGTTTCAGTTTCTATCCTACTAAAAACTTAGGTGGTATGGGAGATGGAGGTTTAATCTCTGTTAATTCTGAAAACCTTAAAAATAGAATTATTGCACTAAGAAATCACGGTGGTGCTGTTAGATATTATCATGACGAAATCGGGGTAAACTCTCGTTTAGATGAAATACAGGCTGCAATTTTAAGAGTTAAATTAAATTATATTGATGAATGGAATTCTAAAAGACGTGATCACGCAAAAACTTATAATGAATTATTTGCTGGATGTGCTGATATTCAAACACCATCTGAATTAGATAATACTTATTGTGTATACCATCAATATACAGTAAAAATTCCGAATAGAGATAATATTCACAAAATGCTTATTGAAAATGGTGTTGGTGCTATGTTATATTACCCAGTTCCACTTCATTTACAAAAAGTACATTCTCATCTAGGATTTACTAAGGGAATGTTACCTATTACAGAAAAGAATACAGAACTTGTTATTTCTCTTCCAATGTTCCCAGAACTAACTTTAGAAGAGCAAAAAACAGTGGCTTCAACTCTTATTGATTGTTTAGAAAAATCAAAAGCGTTAGCATAATGAAGTAAAATAAATAAAAACGGCTCGTTTTTAACGAGCCGTTTTTATTTATAAATACATTAAAAGATATTTTCCAAATAAAACTATGCCTATCATTATTGCGAGCAAGGAAGCAAACATAACAGCGCCTGCTGAAATATCTTTAGCCATTCCAACCATTCGAGAATATCGATTATGATATATTGAATCAAGTGCAAATTCTATCGCAGTGTTTAACATTTCGGACACAATAACAAGTCCTATTGCAAAGAGAGCGATACAAAATTCTAACGGAGTGAATCCTAAAAAGTATGCAAATATAACAACAATAAAAGCTATAATAATGTGTACTCTTATATTTTTTTCACTTTTTAGTACGAGTCTAAAACCTTTTCGAGCGTTTTTAAAAGTATTATTAAAACCTTGTGACTTAAATCTTGTCATACTCAATAGACTCCAGTGCTTTTCTTTGCTCGTTTATAACAAAATTATACTCATCTTCGGTTTGATGGTCAAATCCTAATAGGTGCATTAGACCGTGACTTATTAAGAAAAACAATTCTTGCTCTTTGTTTTTTGAATTGCTGATATCCCTATTAACGCCTTCTATAACTTTGTCTAAAGCGATTACAATTTCTCCCAAATTTATATCACCGTCAAAAACAAACCTCATATCATCATCTGCAAATATTGCAAAAGTAATAATGTCAGCTGGTTTATCTTTATTTCGATAATCTCTGTTTAGTTCGTGTGTTTTTTTTGAATCACAAAAAACAATATCTAGTGTTACAGATTCGTATTCATAATTTTGCAGGCAAGACTCGTTCTTTAATGTTGATATAAAAAATTCTAACATTTTTCGGGTCTTATCTATAATTTCTTTTTCGTTTAACTTCCAATCAGGAAAAATATTTTCGGTGAAAATATTAATTATTGTCATTTTTTTTGCTTTCTAATTCCATAATTTTAGATTCGAAATCAGCATCTAGTGAAACAGGAGCTATTTCTTCGATTGTAGGTATTATGAGTTGCTTGTTTTTGTCTAATTCTTGAACAAGCTCATCGTGATATTTAATTCTTTTATGATGCATACCTCTAAGCATTCTTGAGAAAGTTTCAGAAATTGTTTTTAAATCTTTTAAAGTAAGTGGTGATTCTTCTAGCTGGCCGTCATTTAATCTTTCTTTAATTATTTTAGCAATAATAGAATCAATTTCTTCATTAGAAGGATTCTTTGCTGCTCTAACTGCAGATTCGACCGCATCTGCAATCATAAGAATTGCAGTTTCTTTTGTATTTGGCTTAGGTCCAGGGTACCTAAATTGTTCTTCTTTAACATTTTCTTCACCTTCTTCTTTTAAAGCTTCGTTGTAGAAATAACTTACAAGGCTTGTTCCGTGGTGTTGATTAATAAAGTTATGTATTACTTGTGGTAATTTATATTCTTTTGCAAGCTCTATACCATCTTTAGGGTGAGCCGTAATAAGCATTTTACTAAACCTTGGTGCGCAAGTTTTATGAGGGTTTTCTATTCCGTAGAAAGATTGGTTTTCTACGAAAAACATTGGACGTAAAAGTTTTCCTACATCGTGATACATTGTGCCAACTCTTGCAAGGATTGGGTTAGCACCGATAGCTTCTGCTGCGGCTTCAACTAATTGTGAAACAATTAAGCTATGATTATATGTACCAGGCGCATCTTGTAATAATCTTTTTAGTAGTTTGCTATCAGCAAGTTCTGCTAAGCCATAAGGAGTCATTACTTTGAAAAGATTTTCAACAATAGGTAAAAATCCTAATAAGAATACTCCACTTATTACAAAACAGTTCAACACTAATAGTGCTAAATCCCAGAGGATTTTTGTATTATCAATGTCCATCATGTATCGTTCTAATAAATATATTCCACCAACAAGGAGGATACCAGTTAGTGTGATTTTTAAAGCTATAATTAATAAGTCTGAGCGTCTTGAAAATTTTAAATTAGACATAGCTGTCATTACGACTGTGTTTAAAAACATAAATGATACGATGGTTTCAGTAGGATAATGCATGCCAACAGAAAGAAGTGCTAAAACAATTGTTGAAGCAAAAAATGCGTTTCTTGGTGTTGTGAATATTGATAATAAGATTGCATAAGCAGGGATTGGTAGGATGTATGGTGAAAATCCAGTAGGCAATACTGCAGCAATGAATCCTAGAACTAAAGTAAATGATGCAATCATAAGCTGATATTTTACATTATAGTATTGTCTTTCAAAATTTTTTTCGTATTGTAAAAATACAAAAGTGAAAAATGAAATTAAAAGAAATATTCCTAATATTCCACTAAAATTAACTTGTAATACATTATATCCAGCAGCCCTTAAAGCATCTCTTTTAAGTTTGTTTACTGGTTCATCTTGTGATACAATCACTTGACCTTTTTTGAATACAACTTCGTAGGGTTTAACAGCATCTTGTACATTCTTTTTAGCGATTTCCGTTGCGTATTCATCAATTACTAAATTAGGTACAATAACTTGATTAAGTATTCCTACAATTAAGTTCCCTTTATGTCTTGTAACATTGTTAGGTAGGTTTTTTCGAATAATATCTGATACATTGTTGTTTTCAAAATCTTTATAAGTAACTCCTTTGTTTAAAACCGAAGTAAGAGTAACCATAGATTTATCAAAAACATATTGTAAATCCGACTCTCCTGCATGTAGTAAAAAATCAATTAAATCATTTTTATTTGTTGCATCAATAAGAACTCTCAACTCTTCATTTTTAGCTTCAGTAGTTGTATCTTTTTTACGGATTTTAACCACTGAATTTTGTAATGCTGTAAGACTTGTCATTATAAATTCATCTTCAGCTTGAGTTAAAATCGGTTCAACATTTTGAGCGACTTCTTTTCTATGCTGTTCTGTTTTTACTGTATCAATAACTTTGATATCTTTTTCAGCTATAACATCTTTTAGTGCCATATTGTTATCTATAACTTTTTGGAAGAAAAAATTCTGTGATGAAATAGCTGCGGTCATTAATACAGTAAATGTCACAAATAAAAATGTATTTCTAAAGTTTTTTGACGATATAAAATCTAATATTTTTTGCATTATTTATCCTCATTTTTTGATTTGGAAATTGGTTTAGAAGTAAAGTTTTTAATCCTAATTTACCCCTATCTTTTTTTTACTACAAACCCACACTTTGTACAAGCTAATATTAAGCCAGTTGAATCAACAGGCATAAAATTATGTTCACAACTAATAGCTTCATCAATTTCTTCAAAGCTTGGTTTTTGTGGAATAATTTCTTTTGTTTGGCGTTTATTAAGCCATTTTATAAATACTTCTAATATATACATAATAGTTGTTTTTAAATTCTGAATCCACAAGGCAAGAAGTAGCTTAGTTTTTGGATTTCTAATTGGCCTAAAATTTCAGTTATTACATCAATTTCATAGTCACCTTGGAATTCGAATAAAACTTGTCTACAAGCTCCACAAGGGTAACAAGAATCGGTGTTTGGCGAATAGATTGCAACCGCTAATATTTCTCTTTCACCTTCAGATACGGCTTTAAATATGGCAGTTCTTTCTGCGCAATTTGTGAGTCCAAACGAGGAGTTTTCAACATTACAACCTTTGTATATTTTACCGTTTGGTGTTATAACAGCTGCACCAACTGCAAATCTAGAAAAAGGCGAATAAGAATTTTTTGCTGCTTCTTTAGCATTATTCATAAGTTCTTGATAATCGATGTTCATACTTTCAATACTACATTATTTATGCAAAAAGTAATCCGTTAATCAGTTGATTTAAGTTTTAATTAATTAAATTTACATAATATTTATTATTGGTATTTTTTTTAAGTCATTCTGAACTTGATTCAGAATCTATTAATGTTTATTAAAAGCTTTTATATTGAAGTTTTCTTTTTCTTTTATTGCGATCAAAAGAAAAAGAAAACTTCACAAAGAAAAAGAAAAAACGCAGATTTCCTACGTCTTCACTTCGTTCAGCCGTTCAAATTTAATTCGGCTACGCCGAATCTCTTACGCTCGCTAGACATTCCGCTACGCTTCATTTGACGCTCGCTGTAAAAATTCCGAGCCTATTGGAGTGAGCAATCAATGTTAGCGAAACAGC
>JAFUMP010000056.1 GCA_017482685.1 bacterium
ATACTGCTTATGTGCCCAATACAGGTTCTGTATCAGTTACAGGAACTGTTATTGTATCGAGTGTTAATACACCAACTAATAGTGTAACTGCTTCTCCTAACATAACTGCAACAGCAGCAGTAATGACCACTACAACAAATGTTCCTAAATGCTCATCAGTTACACAAACTTTCACCGTAAAATGCGAAAGTGGATTATATTATGCTTACGATGAAGGAGGTAAACAAATTGCTGGCCCATATAGTGATTGGAGAGACGTCCCAAGTAGCGAAGAACTTAATAGAATGGTAAATGATGGTAAAACAGCTGTAGGTAATCCAAGTTACATGACTGGCATGTCAACTTCATCAGGAACAGCAAGTGCTTCTGGCGCTTCTGGAATTGATTCATCAAAGTTTACAAATAAATATAAAGGTTTATCTACCAAAGAGGCTCTGACTTACTTTCTTACTGGTGAATATATTGACCATGTTGCGTCAAGTATGCCAGATACTTCTGTAGGTACAGTTGGAAAATACTTAGGAAAATTTGTAAGCAAAATATTTTCATTACCACAAGTTGCTGTCGCAGCTGAAGCTCTTATAAAAGCTGAGACAAAAGAAGATTATGATAAAGCATATAGAGAAGTAATCTCTGCTGTGGCTGGTTTTTTCGGGCCGTATGGTTTATTCTTTGATTTTATGTGTAGTTTTGGTGAATATAGTTATGAAAAACAAATGAATGAAATGCAGAATGATACGAAAGATATGACACCAGAAGAACAACAGGATTATTACTCTGACAGGTTTGGTTATACCGACTAAATTAGATTAACATAAACTATAATTAAAATATATGGACTCAATATGCAAATAGAACAAGTTAATAATTGTAATACATTTAAAGTTAATTCAAATGGTGCAATTGAAATTAATTCACTCAAGGATACTCCTTTATTTGAAATTGCAGAAAAACATGATAATAAAGGCATTAATAATGATTTGCTTGAAGATAACGAATTAATAGCGTTTTTAAAAGATGTAAAATCAAATCGTGAACTTGAACAACATTTAAATGTAAAAGAAAACAAATCTTCATATACGTATTACGAACAACATGACGAAAATGGTAATCTTTTAAAAAAATGCCTTATTACAAAAGAAGAAAAAGATATGATGACCTTTATGTATGAAAATAACAAGCCGGTTTCTTGTATTTGTTATAAAACCAATGACTACAAATATGTAATGGATCTTAAAACAGGTAAATCTACTTATTTTAATACAAAAACGGGACATAGTGAACCGTATACTTTAAATACTGAACAACGAACATATCTTAATAGAATGGGATTAGATAAACCAACCCAATTTCCTGGTCGACTTGGAGAACTAGCATACCGACTGTTCAACTGGGATTGGGGTGATTGGTAATTATAATAATATCGTCATTCATGCAAATAAAAAGACTAGGCGAGCCTAGTCTTTTTCATATAAATTTATTTTATTATTTTGTTTTTATATTTATAAAAGGTACAGAATTGCCCATCATATATTGTGGCATTTTTCCATCCCATTTTTGAACAGCTTCATATTCGACAAGAGATTTGTTCTGAGACAAAGCTTGTGCTCTAATGGCCATAGATTTAGCTTCTGCTTGAGCTGCGATAACTTTTTGTTTAGCTTCTTCTTCAACTTGGACTGTTTTATTTTTAGCTTTCAAAGCTTCTTGTTCTGCAGTTACTTTGCTTTCAATTGCTCTTTCAAAAACATCTGAATAATTAATTTCTGTCATTTGAAAATCAGTTACATTAATATAATTATCAGCTAATTGATTTTGGAGCTTAAACAAAATATCACCAGTAGCTTTTTCTCTGTTTGCAATCAAATCTTGAGCGTTCCATTTACCAATAATATCTTTTATTGTACCTTCAACCACAGGTGTTAAAATTTTATTGGTATAATCTAAGCCAACTTCTTGAAATAATTTATTAACTTTATCTGGCTGTACATTAAAGTTTATAACATAGGTTATTCTAGCTTGTTGAATATCTTTAGTGTATACAGCGGTAGTTAATGTATTCTTTTGAGTCTTTACGTCCATAGTTTTAAATTTTTGAATAAATGGGAATATAAAATGAAGCCCTTCTCCATAGCTTTCAGGTTGAACTTCACCTAATCTAATTTTAATCCCTCTTTCACCTGGACCTACCATAACAAAAGGATTACACATAACAATAAAACACACTAGCAAACATAATACCAAAATTGGTATACCAAAAAATTTCTTGTCCATTTTTTTCCTTTCTTAATTTAACCCTATTAACGCTAATGCAACATAAAGCGCAGCTACTACAAATACGAAAATACCTGATGCAATAAGCATTTGTTTTCCATATTTTTGATACAAATTCGTACCAGTTATGTAGCAGGTTGTGATTATACACAAATTCACTAAAATTATTAATGAAAATAATAAAAATAAGATTCTTATAACCATATAAATTTCTCTCCTATAATAAATGATATTTGAAAATCTTATTTTAAGAATCCATTAAGAAGTTGAGATTTTACCAATTCAATTTCTTCAACTTTTGTCATATTAGGATTTTTAATTTTTTCTATTAACAATTTTTCTAGAATATCTTTATAAGCAACACCTTTAGGCACTCCTAATGCCAATAAATCATCCCCATTTACAAAAGGCTTTAGATTTTTAAGGTTTTCTAAATAATTTGTAGCTATGTCATAGTTTATACTAATCGCATAAAGCAAAACTGACTCCAAAGGTGCTTTATTAAATAAAAAATATGTTTCAACATTATCTTTTGGCTTAATAGATTTTATTTTATGATAACTATTCAAAATCGCTGCTTCTTCTTTATTTAATTCAAAATTCGATAAATCATATAAACCTAAATAAACCAACCAACGATATTGAGGATTAAATTTATCAATTAAATCTTGAATAGAGCACTTTATTTCTGGAATAATTTGATTCTCTCCCAATAATTTGTAGATACCTTGTTCTACAAATTTATTGTAAGCATCTTCGATATTTAGATTAAAGGTCTCAACCAGTTCTTTTTTTAATCTATGGTAGCTCATATCATAATTAATATTATCTAAATACTCTTCTTGAAGCCTTTTTGTTTCTTCTTCCAGCTCAAAATTGAATCTCACAGAAAATTTAAGTCCACGAACAATTCTTGTTGGATCATCAACAAAACTTTTTGAATGTAAAACTCTTAATTTTTTATTTTTTATATCTTCAAGACCACCGAAATAATCAACAAGCTCATTTGTTACCGTATTTTTGGCGATAGCATTAATAGTAAAATCTCTACGCTGTAAATCTTTTTCTAAAGAGCAAGCGGTTTCTTTTATAACAGGCAAGTGTCCAGCTTTAGGATAAACCTCAGTTCTAGTTGAAGCAATGTCTATTTCTTTATTATTTAAAAGTATTCTTACAGTTCCAAAATCTTTATTTGTTTTTATAATATTAAATTTTTGCGCAAAATCTATTGCATCACCTTCGTAGCAAAAATCTATATCAAAACATTTGACACCTAAGATTTCATCTCTTACATATCCACCAACATAATAAAGATTTTTATCTCTAATTTGCTCCATTTTTATTCCTATTATGTATTAATGAAGATATTAATGCACTAACAATAAAAGCCAATCCTAAAAGCCCTGTAATAACTTCAGGAACATGATGGAATGTTGAAATAAACATTAATGTTGCTAAAACTCCTATTGCCCAATGTGCACCATGTTCTAAATATAAAAATTGTTTTAATGTTTTCTTTTCCACTAGCATAATTGTTAACGAACGTACAAACATTGCACCGATAAACAAACCTATTGTTATAATAAGAATATCTTTACTTAAAGCAAAAGCACCTAATACACCATCTAATGAAAAAGATGCATCAATTAACTCTAAATATAAAAACCCAACTAGACCTGAGCATTTAACAGTATCAGCGCAAATTTTAGCTCGTTCTTCTTGTCTTTTTTCTAACCATTCAGCTAGTCCATCTATAACTAAATAAATGATGATCCCTGCAATACCTGATTTTAAAACAGACATTTGCATTGCTGGTTCTATTTTTAACATTAATAATGCTAAAACAGATAGAGTAATGATTGAACAGATACCACGTACACAAGATAAACATTTGATTTTATGTTCAATAAACGGGATCCAATGTACTTCTTTTTTTGCTTCTGTAAAATAATCTAAGAAAAGCATTAATAAAAAAGCTCCACCGAATGTTACAATAGGAGCGTGAGTTAGTTCTAAGTAATGAGCATATTTATCTACATTATTAAATGCCATATCAACAACAGTAAGCATATTTAAATTAGCAAAAATCGCCACAACAGCTATTGGAAAAACAAATCTCATACCAAAAACTGCGATTAAAATTCCCCAAGTTATAAATCTATGACGCCATTTTTCTGACATTTTTTCTAATTTCATAGCATTTACAACAGCATTGTCAAATGATAAACTTATTTCTAAAATTGCTAATACAGAAGCAATAAAAACACATTTTAATCCCGTACCGCTAAAAACGTGTTCTCCCCATAAATATGCACCAACAAGTCCTAATATAGTTACTAGATATGAACTAAAAAAGTATTTAAGCATAATCTTATTCCTCTATAATATTTAAACTTGAATTATTATACACTAAATTCATATCTATTTCAAAGAATAGAAATTTAACAATTTGAAAAATAAGGCTTTTAGTCTATAATGATTCTATGGACAAAAAGGTTATATCAACAAATAGAAAAGCGTTTCATGATTATCATATCTTTGATAAATATATAGCTGGTATAGTTCTTACTGGTACTGAAATTAAATCAATAAGAAAAGGAATGCTTAATCTTAAAGATAGCTATGCAAAGATTGATAATGGAGAAATTTTTATCTATAGCATGCATATTTCACCTTATGAACAAGGTAATAGATATAATCACCAACCAGAAAGAGTTCGTAAACTTTTATTAAACAAACAAGAAATTCGCAAAATGTCTGATAAAATAAAAAAAGAAGGATATACAATAGTTCCTTTAGAATTGTTTTTATCACACGGCTTTGCTAAACTAGAAATAGGACTTGCAAAAGGTAAAAAGCTATATGATAAACGTGAAGCCATTGCAAAGAAAACAATCGACAGAGATATCGCTCGTCAAATAAAAAAATAAGGATTGGGGTGTAGTATGTTTACAAGAGAATCAATTTTAAAAAGTTTAAATACAGAAAATTATTATATAGACAAGCATTCCCTTGATTTATTTTTACATGATTGGAATGTTGAATCTATATACGAAGATGAATCAGGGCTAGAATTTTATGATGATTTGTCTCTTGAAAAAATTAAGCGTGGAATTTCTTTAAAAACGCAAGGCTATAGTGACGAGCAAATAATATCAAAGCTAAAAAGAATGGAAGCTAAAGTTGAAAAAACTTCAAAAGATGAAAGAGTTCAACCAATTTCAATAAAAGATTATTTTGATATACCTGTAGAAACAAAAGAGTCAGCAATAACCACTACTGAAAATGTCGAAGTTGTAGATTTAACACCAAAATTTATACCAGAAAAAATTGAAGAAGAAGTTTCTACACAAAACGAAATAGTACAACAAAAGGAAAAGAGTTTTACGCTTGATGTTACATCACAAACTTTACAAATGCTAGCAGAAGCTGTTGCAAAAAAAATTAGTGATGATATTACCAATTCAGATATGGCTACAAAACTTATAGAAGCTGGTGGGTATAAAAAAGATAATGAAATCTTAGCAAAACAAGTACAAGAATTGCTAGAACATAATAGAGAATTATCTGCTAGAATAGAGCAACTCGAAAGTCATACAACTAGGAATTTTTGGAATAGATTTTGGGGCAAGAGATAATTTTTGAAAGAATATATTAATTTTTTAAAAGACTTAGACCGTAGACTTCAGGATTATTTTGAAGAGCATTCAGAATTTATTTATTGCAAAAAAGGGTGTTCTTTATGCTGTGAGAAAGGCGATTATCCAATATCAGAAATAGAGCTTAAATACTTATTTCGAGGGCTTGTTGAACTTGATAAAACATTAAAAATAAAGGTTAAAGAAAACATCGCTAATATTAAAAAAGGAGAAAAATGTCCTTTTTTAATAGATTCGCTGTGTTCTATTTATTCATATAGACCCATAATTTGCCGAGTTCACGGACTATCATATATTTGTAAAAACAATATTGTTAAAGTTCCTTTTTGTGCAAACAATAATTTAAATTACTCAAAAGTCTACCAAAAAGGTGAATTTTTCACTGAGCCAATTTTTGAAAATTTAAACACAGAATCGCTACTTAAAGATTTTGACTTTGGTGAAATCAGAAATCTATATGATTGGATTAAAACCAATAACTAATTATCTAATAAAACACTTTCACAAATATTTGTCTGTGGTTTGAATTCATATTCTGTTATTGAAATGTCTTTTATTATTTTAGAGCGTTTTTTACGATAAAGCATATCAATGAAAGCTTCTAATCTAGTTATAAAACCAGCTTCTCCAGTATGCTCATCTATTGTTAAAGAAAGCATTGGCTTATTTAGTTCTTTTGCTTTTCTCATTATTCTTTCAATCATTAACGAATCTGGGCCACACCCAAAAGCGTTTAATGTTATTATTCCATCAATTTTATTATCTTTTAAATAATGACCAGCGGTTCCTGTCATTTCATATTCATTTGCCCAATAGCGTTTTTGACCTAATGATGAAATCCCTTCATCCATTTGTTCATCAGTAAGTTGTAATGAAGTAAACACCTTCACATCCATAGCTTCGAGTTTGTCGAATATTTTCATACAAGCACGCTCGTCATAAATGTTATATCCATGAGAAATTAAAGCTACGCTTATTGGTTTAGAATCAACTTGAGATTCAATCAATACTTTACCTTCTAATGCATTTTTTAAAGCTTTTTTATAACTAATGCCTGCACGCATCATAACTAAAAAATTGTTATAAACTTTCCATCCTTGTTTAGAAGCTAACTTAATTTTTTCCATATCAGTAATACCAAAAGGAGCTACTGCTTCAGCTAAGAATTCATATAGTCCTTGTTTTTTAATAGATTTATCTAATGTTGCTTCGATAATGTTAAAATCTTCTTTTATAACATTGCGTACTAAATCTGGAAGTCCTCTTATCTTAGAACAATTATATATTTTAGGTGCAATAGATTGTAAAGATGGCACAAAAATATTTTTTACACCTTTTTTATTTATAAGATTTAAAATATGACCAAGATATATTTTTATTGGTAAACAAGTTTCTGTAACAACTAATGCAGAGCCTTCAGACATAGTTTGTTTTGTTGTTGGATCTGAAAGTACAATTTTAAACCCAAGCGCAGAAAAAAAACCATGCCAAAATGGATAATTTCCATAAAAAGACATTCCACGAGGTATACCAATCGTTAAATCTTGTTTTTGTTTAGCCATTTATTAAATTCCTTAAAAACTAGTTTTACCAAGTAATTGTAACTCGAAAAAAAACTTTTGTCATTTACTCGTTGTAGAAATCTTAACTTATTGTTATAATTCATTTATGAAAATATTAGGAATTGACCCTGGCATGGCAATTGTCGGATATGGGATGGTTAAAATAGAAAAAGAAAACATTGAGCTTATTACTTCTGGTTCAATTCAGACTGATAAAAATTTAATTGATTCTAAACGTTTATTAGAAATTTATAATGATTTATCTCAAATAATAGAAAAATACCAACCAGATTGTGCTTCTGTTGAACAACTTTTCTTTTTTAAAAATCAAAAAACAATAATACCAGTTGCAGAAGCAAGAGGTGTAATTTTAACAGTCTTAGAAAAATATAGTGTCCCAACTTTTAGCTATACACCAATGGAAGTAAAACAAGTTTTAACTGGATATGGTCGTGCTGATAAAAAAGAAGTAGAACAAATGGTTCGTTTAACTTTAGATACAAAAGAATTACCAAAGCTTGACGATACAATTGATGCTATTGCAATAGCAATATGCCATTCAAGAAGTTTAACAAATTATTAAGAAAAGCTTCTTTCAGAACTTTTTTTATTGTATTATAATTGCAATAATTGGAGGATTTTTTAATAATGTCTATAGCATTGGAACAAAGACAAGGACTAATTGCAGGAGATGGACTTTTGCCTGTAAAAATGGCACAATATGCAAAAGAAAATGGTTTTGATGTTGTTGCAATTTCTTTATCAAACGATAATTATAAACAACTAAAAAAATACTGTTCAAAAGTATATTCTTTTTGCCCTGGAGAGGTACAAAAAATCGAGGACACACTTGTTTTGGAAGGTATAAAACAATTAACTTTCTTAGGAAAAGTGAGTAAGACAGTTCTTCTAAAACGTCCTAAATTCGATGAAAGAGCTATAGATTTTATCAAAAAAGCAATTCGCCTTAATGACGATAAAGTTATGCTTATGATTATAGAAGAAATGGAAAAAATCGGCATAACAATCCTTGATCAGACTTTGTTCATCAAGAATTTAATGATACCTTCTGGAGTTCTAGGAAAGATACAACCTTCAGCAGAACAAATTGAAGATGTAAACTATGGTTATTGGCTTGCAAAAGAAAGCGGAAAACTTGATATCGGCCAATCAGTAATAATTAAGGATAAAATGATAATGGCTGTAGAAGCTATTGAAGGTACTGATAAATGTATCAAAAGAGGTTGTAAAATTGCTAAAAAAAATGGTCGTATTATTAAAGTTGCAAAACCCGCACAAGATAAACGCTTTGATATCCCTGCTATTGGATTAAGAACATTAAAAACAATGAAAAAATATAAGGCAGATTTAATAGCAGTAGAAGCTGGAGAAACAATAATAGTTGATCAAGAAGAAGTTATTAAATTCGCAAATAAAAATAATATTGTAGTAATGGCAGTTTAAAATCTATGAAAAAAGTTTTTATTATAACAGGTGAACATTCTGGTGATATGCATGCAGGCAAGGTTGTAGAATATTTAAAATCTATTAACCCAAATGTTGAAGTGCATGGAATAGGTGGTGAAAATTTAAAAACTTCTGGTGCAACAATATTTTGCGATCATACCAAAATGTCAGGCTTCGGTATTAACCTAAAAATGATAATTGAGCACCTTAGCCTAGAAAAAGAGGTTTGTGAATACATTTTGGATGAATTTAAACCTGATGTTGTATTATTAATTGACTATGGAACTTTTAATTTAAGAGTTGCAAAACGCCTAAAAAATAAAGGAATAAAAGTTCTTCATTATATACCACCACAAGTTTGGGCTAGTAGAAAATGGAGAATAAAAGGTATCAAA
The DNA here is from genome assembly GCA_017482685.1 of bacterium. GTDB lineage: Bacteria > Cyanobacteriota > Vampirovibrionia > Gastranaerophilales > Gastranaerophilaceae > CAG-196. The sequence continues at coordinate 9,358 of JAFUMP010000056.1, forward strand.
AAATATGTCGATAAAGTTCTTTGTATATTCCCTTTTGAAGTAGAAATGTACCAAAAAGAAGGTATTGATGTTCACTATTGTGGACACCCATTAATAAAACAATTACCTCCAGTAGCGGATAAAAACGCATTTTTTGAAAAATATAATTTAGATATATCTAGACCTTTAGTTTCAATTTTTCCTGGTTCTAGACCTTTAGAACTGGCTTTTTTAGCTAAGACATTTATAAAATCAGCTAAAAAACTACAGAAGAAACACCCAGAGCTTCAATTTTGTATCTCTCATGCGCCAAATTTAAGCGATAAAATTTTTGATAAATACGTAAAAGACACTGATTTTAAAGTTATCAAAGGGGATAATCATGCACTTCTTAGTGTTTCAGATTCTTTAATTCTAGCTTCAGGCACAGTTGCTTTAGAAGCTGCCTTGTTTCAAACCCCAATGATTATAGGCTATAAAGGGCCTTGGTTAATTTATTTAATATACTTAATGGTTAGATGTATTAAAAAAGTTTCTTTACCTAATATTATTTCTGATGAAAATATTATACCAGAGTTAATTCAACATAAATTTAATGTAGATAACATTATTTATGAAACAGAAAAACTTTTGTATGATAAAAATTATAGAAATGAGATTATAACAAAATTAGGGAATGTGAAAAATTGTTTGTCTGATAAATATTCAGCAAAAGAAGTTGCAGAATGTATTAACGAACTTATTTCTTAAAAAATTGAAATAAATCCTAGAGAGGGAGTTTTTATGAGATTATTTTTGGTATTATTGTTTTGCGTGTTAAGTGTCACAACAGCTTTTGCGGAAGAGGGATTAAGAACTCTTTTTTTAGATAATAAAGCTGTCATTTGTGGTATTAATATAAGAAATTTTAATGCAAAAGATTTGAATAATAATGGAATAATAGAATCCGGCGAAGAAAGTGGAACTTTTATAAATGCTATAGAACGATTAGATGAGTTAAAAAACTTGGGAATTAATACCTTACATGTTTTACCTATTACTCCAGTCGGGAAATTAAAAGCGCTTGGGACTGCTGGATCTGTATATGCAATTTCAGACTTTACTTCAATTAATCCACAACTTGTTGAAAAAAATTCAGAACTTACAGCGATTGAACAAGCAAAGTTATTTATTGAAGAGTGTCATAAAAGAAATATTAAAGTAATGATTGATTTACCTAGTTGTGGGGCTTACGACTTGTTTTTAACAAAGCCAGAATTATTCATAAAAGATAAAAAACAATTATCAGTAGTTCCTACAGATTGGACTGATGTTAGATTATTTAATACTGGTACGAATGAAAATCTTAATCAAGATTTGTTAAATATCCATAAAAGATTTGTTGACATGCTGATTTTTATAGGCGCTGACGGAATTAGAGCTGATGTTGCAACAATCAAGCCATATCAATTTTGGGTTGAAATAATTAAATATGCAAGAGAAATTAATCCAGAATTTTGCTTTTTAGCAGAAGCTTCTGATTCTTGGAGAGAACCTCCTTCAAAATATGCAGTCTTTACACCTTATGATAAACTTTTAGAAGCAGGCTTTGATGGATATTATGGTAGTTTTTTTAATTTAAAAGACTGGAAAAACTCAGAACAATTCTACGAACACATTAGATTTAACAAAAAACTTTTAACTTCATATCCAGAAAATAAAAGTGTTATATTGTCATTCACAACTCATGATGAAACTAGCCCTATTATATTACACGGTGAAAAATTTTCAGTAATGATTGCTTGGTTAGAAGCTACATTGCCTTTTAACCCTTATTTTATTGATGGTTTTCAATCAGGTGATGATTATATATATCCTTGGGCAAATTCTATCGCAAAAGTATCTGAAACAGATGATAATTGTTACTTTGTCCATAGAGGTAAGCTTGATATATTTAATTTTTCAAGAAAACCTGAGGGTAAAAATGAATACGTAAAATCTAATGTTATTGAAGCTTTGAGATTCAGGACAGAAAACTCAGATTTAATTTCAAAAGGAATGTTTACACAATTAAAATCTGATAAAGAAAAAGTTTTTGCATACGCAAGAAGCTACCATGGTGAAAACTTAATTGTAATAGGCAATTTAGATTTCAAACACCCACAAAAAAGAATTACAATAAAAGTATCAGGACTTAAAAAGAAAAAAGATTTACAAGTAATAGAAGGATTATCAAACTATAAAACTCAAGCTAATAAATTACTAACAGACTTAGAAGCTGGAGAAATAAAAGTTTTACGTATAAATAATTTTGGTCTATAATAATAAAACTTAATATAAAGGATGATATAAATGAAAAAGAAAATTATGTCTGGGATGCGTCCAACAGGAAAATTACATTTAGGCCATTATCTTGGAGTTATTGATAATTGGGTCAAATTACAAGATGAATATGATTGTTATTTTTCTGTTGCGGACTGGCATGCATTAACAACAAAATATGATAAAACAGAAACAATGAAAGAAGATGTATTAAATGTAGTTATGGATTGGCTTGCTTGCGGAATTGATCCTGAAAAATCAACAATATATGTTCAATCATTAGTTCCTGAAACCGCGGAATTACATATTTATTTAAGTATGATAACACCACAAAACTGGGTAGAACGTGATCCGACGTTAAAAGATATGGCAAAAATACTAAAATCTAAAGAAGGTATGGCATCGCAAATAAATTATGGGTTAATGGGCTATCCTGTTTTAATGACTGCTGATATACTAACATTCAATGCTGATTGTGTACCAGTAGGAATTGACCAAGTTGCTCACGTTGAATTAACTCGTGATATTGCTAGAAGATTTAACAACGTATATAATACTGATTTCTTTGTAGAACCACAACCTAAACTTAATAACTGTAGCTTAATTTGCGGTTTAGATGGAAATAAAATGGGCAAATCTTTTAATAATGATATAAAAATTTCTGATACAGCTGAAATAACCGCAAAAAAAGTTATGTCTGCAATCACTGATAGAAGTCGTATGAGAAAAGATGATCCAGGACATCCTGATGAATGTGAAGTAGCATTCAAGTATTGGAAAATTTTTGGAAATAATTCTGAAATAGAAACTGTAAAATGCGAATGCGAAAAAGGTCTTAGAGGTTGTGCTGATTGCAAAAGACAATTAGGAGCTAAAATAAACGAAAGACTTGCTACAATTCGTGAAAAAAGAGCTTATTATGAAAATAACCCACATGAAGTTGAAAGAATTATAAAAGAAGGCTCTGAAAAAGCTAGAGTAGAAGCACAAAAAGTTTTAGCTGAAGTAAGAAAATTAGTAAAAATGTACTAAAATTTAAAATATAAAAAATGGGATTGCGAATTTAGCAATCCCATTTTTTATTATAATTATTTCTTTCTTTTTTAAGCTAAATATCTTAAATAAACATATCCAGTCGATAAAGCTAAAGAAATAAAAGTTACAACAACCCCATATTTTAGATATTCCATAAATTTTATTGGATGACCAGCTGCTGCCGAAGATTCTGAAACAATTACGTTTGCAGCTGCGCCAATAATAGTCATGTTTCCACCCAAACAAGCACCTAATGATAATGCCCACCAAAGTGGATAAGCAAAATCCATTCCTTGAGAAGATGTTATTTCAGCAATCATAGGAGCCATAGTTGCAGTATAAGGTATATTATCAATTATACCTGATAAAATTCCTGAGCCCCAAAGAATCACCATAGAAGCTATCGCTTGAGAGCCTTGAGTTATGTCAAGAAGCCATTTTGCCATTAACTCAATACCACCAGCTGCTTCAAAGCCTCCAATAATTATAAATAAACCAATAAAGAAGAATATTGTATTCCATTCTACATCATGTAAAATTTCATGCGGTTTTTCAAACAATAATAAAATTGAAGCACCCGCCATTGCACAAACACAAGTTTGAATATGTGTTATATCGTGAGTAACAAAACCTAAAATTACTAAAAATAAAACTAATAAAGAACGAACCATTAAAGCTCTATCTGTAATTGTTTTTGAATTATCCATATTGGCTACTTTAGCCATATTCTCTTCTGTTGCATGAAGAAGTTTTCTAAACCATACAACCATCAATGCAATAACAACAACCATAATAATAGCCACAATAATAGTGAGCTCATTAATAAAATCCATAAATGAAAAACCAGCAGCACTACCAATTATAATATTAGGGGGATCGCCAATAAGAGTAGCTGTACCACCAATGTTTGAAGCAAGAATCTCTGTTATTAAAAACGGTAGAGGATTCATATCTAATTCTTTTGCAATTGCAAATGTCACAGGCATAATCAAAATTACAGTCGTTACGTTATCTAAAAAAGCAGAAGCAACAGCTGTAAATAAAGCTAAACAACAAAGAATTGTTTTTGGATGCCCTTTAGTTTTTTTCAGCATCTCGTTAGCAACCCAATTAAACATCCCACTTCTTGTTGCAATACTTACAATAATCATCATAGATACAAGTAAAAATATTACATTAAAATCTACAAAATTTATAAAATAATGTGGATCCATCGCTCCATCTATTTTTTGAGCTTGTCCTAATAACCCTAAAAGTAGTGTTAAAGATGCTCCTACGAGAGCAACTGTCATCTTAGGTATTTTTTCTGTAGCTATAAAAATATACGCTACAATAAGAATTGCTGCTGAAACCACAATCGCATTAGCGTGCGCCCAGCCCGTCAAAAATTCCATCTTTCCTCCTCTTAAAAAATTAAATCTATTTATACTTCTCAATCATAATACAAAAAAAGAAAAAAGTAAGTCTTGAAATAATTAAAGCTCTCTTCTTCCTTCAATAGCTCTAGCTAAAGTTATTTCATCCGCATATTCTAAATCTGCTCCAACAGGGAGCCCGAACGCTATTCTAGAAATTTTTATACCAAAAGGTTTAATTAACTTTGTTAAATACAAGCTCGTAGCTTCACCTTCAACAGAAGGAGATAATGCTAAGATAACTTCTTGAACTTCATCATTTGTTAATCTTGTTAAAAGTTCTTTTATACGAATATCCTCAGCTCCAATACCATCCATTGGTGAAATTAAACCTTGTAAAACATGATAAAGCCCGCGATACTCATTTGTTTTTTCAATCGCAATTAAATCTTTTGTTTCTGCAACAACACAAATTACAGAACGATTACGATTTGTTGATTCACAAATTTCACAAGGACTTTGAGTTGATATATTAAAACAAATATCACAAGTTTTAGCACTACGTTTTGCATTTAATATAGCATTAGCAAATTTTTCTACTTCTGAATAAGGCATTTTTAACACCTGAAAAGCCATCCGTTGAGCAGACTTTGGCCCAACAGATGGAAATCTTTGAAATTGTTCTATTAATGCAGCAATGCTTTTTGGGTATATCAAAATTAGCCCCCACCCTAGCCCTCCCCCTATAAAGGGAGGGAATGTATTTTATTTATCTCTTATAGTGTTAACCCAGGGATATTTACCCCTCCAGTAACAGATTTCATTTTAGCTTCCATTTCAGATTTTGATTTTTCAGTTGCAGTCTTCATTGCTGAAGAAATTAAATCTTCCAACATTTCAATATCATCAGATGAAACTAAAGAAGGATTTTCTGGATTAATAGCTTCTGCAGACAATTTGATTGATTTAAATTGTCCTTTTCCATCACAAATTACAGAAACAGAACCATTGCCAGCTGTTCCTTCAATACTCATACTTGTCAATTCATTTTGAGCATCAACAAGCTTTTTTTGTATATTTTGAGCTTGTTTCATCATATTCATCATATTCATCATAATTAAATTCCTCCTTAAAATTTTATAATCTTAAATATTCAAGCTTTCCATTAGCTCATCATCTATATCAAAATTTGCATATACATTTTGTACATCATCATGCTCTTCAAGTCTACTTAATAATCTCATAATGTTCGTAGCTATTTTTTCGTCAGTAACTTCAATCGTATTTTGAGGGACTCTAGTAAACTCCGCACTTACAGATTTAAACCCTTCTGCTTCTAATCCTTCTACAACCGTTTGAAAATTAGGAACTGATGTATAAACTTTATATTCACCTTCTTCATCTATAATATCATCCGCATCAAGATTGATTGCAGACTCAAAAAGTGCATCATAATCAACATCTTCTGCATTAAATGTTATACAGCCTTTTTTATCAAACATCCAACCTACACATCCAGTTTCACCTAGATTACCATTAAATTTTGTGAAATAGCTTCTTATATCACCAGCTGTCCTATTTTTATTATCAGTCATTGCTTCGATAACAACTGCAACTCCTCCAGCAGCATAGCCTTCATAAATCATTTCTTCGTAATTTTCTGTACTTCCTGCACCGCAACCTTTTTCAATTGCACGTTTAATATTATCGTTTGGAAGCCCACCTGCTTTAGCTTTTTCAATCGCTGTTCTTAGACGGAAGTTTCCAGCAGGATCACCACCACCTAATTTAGCTGCAACTATAAGTTCTCTTGAAAATTTTTGAAACTCAGCAGCTCTAGCTGAATCTGTCTTAGCCTTCTTATGTTTAATTGTAGACCACTTTGAATGTCCGCTCATATCTATCCCCTTTTTATTCTAGCCTTTTTATAATATTCAAAAAAAGCTTAAATAGCAATAGCAAAAGTTCTTACTATAATAAACATTTGTAAATATTTTGTAATATTTTAGCAATTTTATATATTGAGTAAACTTAAGGATAACAACCATACAATATATATAGGAGATCTCATGAAAATTTTAAAAACATCTAGTATTTATTCTACTCAACAAAATCAAAAAACAAATTTTAAACAGATTTCACCACAAATAAAAAAGCAAGTAATCGCAACAGCTAATAATCCCACAACAAGAGATATGTTTATTAAAATGGCAGGAGTATTAGGATTGACTTCGATTATATCTTGGGTAAACACATTAAAAAACAATAAAGATGCTAATGTAATAGAAAATTTAAATAATATAAACAATTATTGGATAGAACAAGAAAATGAACAATATATTAATCCTGAGACTAATCAAGCTTATTTAGATATAGTTTCAAATGCGGATTCTACAGAAATTGATATGTGGACACAAGCCGTTATTAACCCAATTGAATCAAATGACAAAAACATAAATACAAATTCTTTAACAGAAGGAATTAAAAAAGCATTTTTAGACTTAAAAACAAATGAAACAACAATGTCTATATCTGCCAACAAAAAATTTATGACCATGCTTTCACAAATAAGAGCATTCTCACAAGTCCAAGATGAACGTAAAAATTCTTTTATGGCAAATCTAGAACAAAAACTAAATTCTCTAATAAAACAAGCACAAGAATTACAAACATCAGAAGAAACTTTTGAAGTTTATGAAAAAATTTCTAACATAATAAGAATTTTTTCAAGAATAAATTTACTTGAAGTCAAAGATAAAAATAATGCGACTTTACAAGAAGAAAAAGTTAATGATATTACTACACCAACAATAGAAGAACCCACAGCAAGTATTTCAACTTTAGAAGCATCAACAATCGAAGGAGTAAAAGTGGTTGGGAAAATTGATATTCAAAATGATGGAATTTCAAGATTCAAAGCTGAACAAACTAAACAAGATAATGCTAAAATTGAAACACCTGTATTAAAAGAATTTAATATTACAGAAAAAAACAAAGATTTTATTCAATTATTTAAAAAATATTTTAAGAAAGACACATATATACAACCTGAAATTTATGCTGATAAAATAGATTTTATTCAAAAACTATATGAAGGTTATGAAAAAGAAAGTGTTAAAAAAGCCTTTTTAAAGAGATTTTCTGAAGAAAACTTTTTACAAACACTTGAAAAATACTATGAGTTTACAAATGGTAATGGCGCAGAACTAGATTTTATTGTCTTTTCACATATGGAAAAGCTAAAACACAAATATTGTGGCGAACTATCACAAGAAGATTTTAATAAATTATTAAAATATAAAAACAAAGAAGTTAAATATTTTTCAGTACAAGATTTACAAGACAATATAATAATATCTTTTTCACCTAGTACAACCGCAGAAGAAAGATTAAAAATTTCTTCAGATTTTCATAACACTTTATTTAATGCTCAAGAAAATATATTATTTACTAACAAAGCTGAAGTTTCTTATGATAAAAAAGATGTAAAACAAGAATTGCTTGATAAATTATCTAAAAACGCAGATGAATATCCTAATATTTCTCAATATTTAAATTTGGACACTTCAGACATAGCAGAAGAATTGCAAAATAACAATTTTGATGGAGCATTCGATACAGCAGAATACCTTTTAGATTCTAAAGAGATAAATGATAAACTATCTGCCTTAACAAAAATAATCCAAAACAAGGCTTTTGATAATCTTTTTGAAGGTGTTCATAGCAGATTACGTTTTATAGAAAGATTCGTATTTGACACTCCGAGAAATACTTGTAAAACAGATTATGAAATAAAACAAATTACAAGTAGAAAAATAACAAGATTTATAAAAACTCTCGAATCTGCAAAAGAAATTAATGTTGGTAATTATACAGCTAGTGACATAAAAAGAAAAGGTTATAAATGTGCACCAAAATTAATTATAAAAGACTATGAATTTAGTTTAGATAAAAATTCTCGTGTGCGTACAATTTTCCACTCCGACGAATACGCTAGTAATCCTATAAATACATACTAGCTTTAACCCCTATTTCTTTTTTCGAGGTTGAACCATAGACACCCAAAGAAACTTGTGAAGATTTATCAAAAGTTTTATGAAAATTTATATTAAAAGCTGAGCCGTCTTGAAATACAGATACGCTTGCTTTTACGTAGCTTGCTTTTGTGATATTCTTTCGTCCCCAAACATTTATGCCAGTATTTTCTCCTAAATAAGCTTTACCTCCAACTTGTACAATTCTATTTGACATAGTTGCACTCAAAGCAGTTTCATTCTCACTAAGGGAGTACTCAGCTCCTAATTTAAATTTGTAACCTAAATTGGATTTTTCTTGATAAGTTAAACCAACAGATTTATCATGTAAATTAGTGTATAAACTAGTTGTCTTACCCTCAGTTAATTTTTTTTGTAATTCAAGTTCGCTAATATCATTTATTCGAAAGCCGATTCCATCAAAGATATTTTTTTCAAAATCAACCTTTGTTGTAACATCTGGACGCATTACTGTACTAACAGAATTAGCATCAGTTGCTCTAAGATTACTATTAATTTGTTCAGAATCTAAAGTTGGTGTCGGTGTAGCTAATGAAGATTTTCCTAATAACGGATTAAAAACATTTTGCTCTAAGCCTTCTAATAAATCTTCACCTTGAGTTTCTAAATTATTTAAGAATTCATTTCCATAATTATCCATGATTTCATTGAGAATAATAGTATCTCCATCATTCTCTCTCAAGGTTTTATAAGCTATATTTAATCTATTATCAGGCATTTTTACATAGTTCCTCATATATATAAAGTTATTTTCTTTAAATAAATTTAAAAAATTTTTAAATTTTGTTACAAATCTTTATCACAAGTTTATAAAAAACTACAATTGTAAATTTTTGTAAAGAAACCTCTTGAAAAATTGTAAGTTATACCCTTATTCTCTTGACTCATCAAATTGATGTTGTACGATTGTATAACATGCAGACATGTACATGGGATAATTATGTCCGAAATAAAAGTAGAAAAAATATAAAAAGTTTATATAGTGCGTACATCATTAGAATAGATGAGGTGAATTAATGTCGACAAAATATGCGAAAAGAGTAACGCCAATGGGTATACCAAATACACGTTTGGACGATTTACCAGATTTAATTGACGTGCAAAAAAAATCATTTGAATGGTTTTTAAAAGAAGGATTAAAAGAAGAGCTTTTAGCATTTTCTCCTGTTAAAGATTACACAGGCAGACTAGAGCTTCACTTTTTACCTAACTACACGTTTGACAATGCGAAGTATACAGTAGAAGAAGCTCGTATCCATGATGCAACTTACGCTAAACAACTTCGTGTTATGGTTAGATTAGTTAACCGTGATAGCGGTGAAATCAAAGAACAAGAAGTATACATTGGTGATATTCCTACAATGACAGACAAAGGTACTTTCATTGTAAACGGTGCAGAACGTGTTATCGTTTCACAAATTGTAAGATCTCCTGGTGTTTACTTTAAAAGAGAAGTATCTCCAACAGGTAAGAGATTATATAACGCAACAATGATTCCTAACAGAGGGGCATGGTTGAAGATTGAAACAGATGCCAATGACTTAATTTACGTTAAAATTGACAAAAATAGAAAAATTTTAGCTACAACTTTGTTAAAAGCTATGGGTATTACAGTTTCTGAAATGGAATCTTTATTTACACACTTTGAATTCTTTAAAAAGACTTTAGATAAAGATACAACAGAAACTACTGATGATGCTTTAATTGATTTATACAAAAAATTACGTCCAGGCGATCCAGCTTCAGCTCAAGGCGGACGTCAAATTCTTGAATCAAGATTCTTTGATGATAAGAAATATGACATCGGTCGTGTAGGTCGTTACAAATTAAACAAAAAATTAAATTTAAATATTCCTAATAACGTGAGAACACTTACAAGAGAAGATATCATTGCTTCTATTGAATACTTAATCAACTTAACTTATGATGAAGGTTCTTTAGATGATATCGACCATTTAGGAAACAGAAGAATTCGTTCAGTTGGTGAACTTCTTCAAAACCAATTCAGAGTTGGTCTTTCTAGAATCGAAAGAATCGTTAAAGAAAGAATGACTTTACAAGACTCTGAAACATTAACTCCATTGAACTTATTAAATACTAAACCGTTAGTAGCTTCTTTAAAAGAGTTCTTCGGTTCATCTCAATTATCACAGTTCATGGACCAAATTAACCCACTTGCTGAATTAACTCACAAAAGACGTGTATCAGCACTTGGACCTGGCGGTTTACAAAGAGAAAGAGCAGGGTTTGCAGTTCGTGACATCCATCCTTCTCACTATGGACGTATTTGTCCGGTTGAAACTCCAGAAGGTCCAAACGCAGGTTTGATTGGTTCATTGGCTACTCACGCAAGAGTTAATGATTATGGTTTCGTTGAATCTCCATTCTTTGTTGTTAAAGATGGTGTAGTAACAGATGAAGTTGTTTATATGACAGCTGATGAAGATGAAAACTATAGATGTGCTCCAGCTGACGTTCAGCTCAACCCTGATAACACATTTAAAGCTTCTCAAGTTCCTGTTCGTTACAGATCTGAGTTTGTAATGTGTGATTCTTCAAAAGTTGACTATGTTGGTGTTTGCCCAATTCAAATCATTTCAGTTGCGACTTCAATGATTCCGTTCATTGAACACGATGACGCAAACCGTGCATTGATGGGTTCAAACATGCAACGTCAATCAGTTCCTCTTCTTATTACAGAAAGACCAGTTGTTGGTACTGGTATGGAAAGAAGAGTTGCTAAAGACTCTGGTATGGTAGTTGTTGCAAGAGTTGACGGTGTTGTTACTCGCGTAACAGGTGAAGAAATTATTATTTCTGACCAAGCTGGAAAAGAACACTTACATGTATTAATGAAATACGTTAGATCTAACCAAGATACTTGTATTAACCAAAAACCAATCGTAAACGAAGGTGATAAGGTTATGGCAGGTGATGTAATTGCTGATGGTGCTTCTACAAGTTGTGGTGAGTTGTCAATCGGTAAAAACATCTTGGTAGCATATATGCCTTGGGAAGGCTATAACTTCGAGGATGCTATCTTACTTTCTGAAAGATGCGTACATGATGATATCTTTACATCAGTTCACATTGAAAAATTAGAAATTGATGCTCGTCAAACTAAACTTGGACCAGAAGAAATTACTCGTGAAATTCCAAACGTTTCTGAAGAAGCTTTGAGACACTTGGATGAACGTGGTATTGTTCGTATCGGTGCTAGAGTTTATGCAGACGATATCCTTGTTGGTAAAGTAACTCCAAAAGGTGAATCTGAACATCCACCTGAAGAAAAACTTTTAAGAGCAATCTTTGCAGAAAAGGCAAGAGATGTAAAAGACAACTCATTAAGAGTTCCTCATGGTGAAGGTGGTAGAGTACTTGACGTTAAAGTATTTGACAGAGAAAAAGGTGATGAATTACCACCAGGTGCTAACACTGTTATTAGAGTATATATTGCTCAAAAACGTAAAGTATCTGTAGGTGATAAACTTTCTGGACGTCACGGTAACAAAGGTATTGTATCTAGAATTCTTCCAAAAGAAGATATGCCTTTCTTACCAGACGGTACTCCTGTAGATATAGTATTGAACCCACTAGGTGTTCCTTCTCGTATGAACGTTGGTCAAACTTATGAATGTTTATTAGGTTTGGCAGCATACTTAACTAAGGATCACTATGAAGCTCCTTCTTTCGATGAAAGATATGGTGATAACCAATCTGAAATCGCAACAAGAGCTGAGTTGATTCGTGGTATTAAAGAATCTGGTTGTGATTGGGTTAGAGAAGACGGTAAAGTATACCTAATTGATGGTAGAACAGGTGAACCGTTTGATGAGCCAATTGCAGTAGGTTTATCATATATCCTAAAACTTGTTCACTTAGTTGACGATAAGATTCACGCTCGTTCAACTGGTCCTTACTCATTAGTAACACAACAACCTCTTGGTGGTAAGGCTCAATTCGGTGGACAAAGATTTGGGGAAATGGAAGTATGGGCACTTGAAGCATACGGTGCTGCTTATACTCTTCAAGAAATGTTAACTATTAAGTCAGACGATGTTAACGGACGTAACAGAGCTTATGAATCAATCGTTAAAGGCGATAATATTCCAAGACCTGGTATTCCTGAATCATTCAAGGTACTTGTAAGAGAATTACAAAGTATCGGACTTGATATTACTGTTGCGAAGAAAAATGGTGTTGAAGTTGATTTGATGAGTGATATGGATGATTTGAGAAAATCCGCTCCAAAAAGAACTTTATCAGATATCGACTCAGAGTTGTTAAATATTAACTTCTTTGAAACTTCTACAACACTAGGTGAAATATAAGGAGATAGGAAATTGTCTACAAGTATTGATTATTTTGATTATATACGTATAAGCATCGCTTCACCTGAGAGAATTTTGAAGTGGTCATACGGCGAGGTTACAAAACCTGAAACTATTAACTATAGAACTCTTAAACCAGAAAGAGATGGTTTATTCTGCGAAAGAATTTTTGGACCTACAAAGGACTGGGAATGCTATTGCGGAAAATACAAAAGAGTTAGACATAAAGGTATCATTTGTGAAAGATGTGGTGTTGAAGTTACTGATTCTAAAGTAAGACGTCACAGAATGGGGCACATTGCTCTTGCAGCTCCTGTTTCTCACATTTGGTTCTTAAAAGGTATTCCTTCATACCTTGGTTTACTTCTTGATATGACTCTAAAAGATCTTGAACAAGTTATTTATTTCAATAACTATGTTGTAATAGATCCAGCAGATTCTCCATTTAAGAAATTCCAACTTCTTAGTGAAGAAGAGTATGAAGATTTCATCATGGAAAACGAAGAGTCAAAACTTGAAGTTGGTATCGGTGCAGAAGCGATTAAAAAACTTCTTGGCGAAATCAACACAGTAGAATTAGCAGAAGAAATTAGAACAGAATTGGCTAATGGTGTTACTTCTGTTCAAAGAAAAGGTAAATTAATTAAGAGATTAAGATTATTAGATTCGTTAATTTCTTCAGAAACTGATCCTACTTGGATGGTTATGGATATATTACCTGTAACTCCTCCAGATTTAAGACCAATGGTTCAATTAGATGGTGGTAGATTTGCTACATCTGACTTAAA
>JAFUMP010000057.1 GCA_017482685.1 bacterium
ACAAAAGGGACTAAAAAGGGACTGTTTGAAAAATTTGTTGATTTTACTAGGCATAGCTGTAGACAAGACTCTATACTACTCCTAGGACTAAGAATAAGAAAGCTTAGTATAGTAGGCTAAAGCTCTGGCATGGTATTTATGTCAGAGCTGGACTGCTATATTTCTTATATCTTTAAGTCTATTGTTAAGACATACTTACTTTTTTAATATATTTGTTAAATCAGCTCTTGTTTCAAGTATAGCTGCCTTTATTGAAGCTAATTGAATTTTAGCTTCTAAGTTATTCGGATTCTTTTTTATAAAAGTTTCCAATTCCATTCTCTTATCTTTTAGCTTAGTCAGTTGTGATGTTAATTCTTCTGCTGAGGTTTTGACAACCTTGCCTACATATTCACATCCCTTATTTAAGGTCTTATGAAATAATTTAGCTTGAAATGTTTGATTCTGATTTGTCATTACACTTGAATTGTTGATATTCATAAAAATCTCCTATATAAATTAATACTACACATGTATATGAATTTTTAGCTGTTAAGATTGTTTTACGTTAAAAGCTCTTAGTTTTGTCTATACATAGCATATGCCTGACTCCTTGTTTCAAGTATAGCAGAATTTATTGATTCTAATTGTCTTTGCACTTCATGGTTTCTGGGATTCTTTTTTATTAAATCTTCCAATTCTAATTTTTTGCTTTTTAAAGCAAATAAATTAGTTACAACGCTACTTAATGGCTCCAAATGATGTCTAATAGATTTATCCCACATTTTTGCGAGTTCTAAATCTTCTCTTGCTTCTTCATTATTAGGATTTCTTAGAAGTTCATCTTCTAACTTAGCTATTTTTGCTTCAAGAGATTCTAGCTCAATTAACTCTTGATGGAAATCACTTCTCCTTTCATTTTTTTTACCTTTTTCAGCCATTTGGGATAATCTTTCAAAGACCTTTTCTCTAGATTCACCTTGTAATAATGCAAATTCTTTAAACTGTTCTATTGGCTTTGCTAAGTTATATTTTTCTATTACTTTTTCTAAATCTTGAGAAGAACTAAATTCATAATATTGTCTATCAGGTTTTGATATGCGAAAATTATCATCATTACCTTTTATAAGATTAAAATCTTTATCAAATATAATAGTAGATACAGCATATAGCCCGTAATCATCAATATTTTTGTCATGTACTGTTACCAAGAAACAATCTTTAAATTTTGGTGTTGTTTTCATTTGACAATATAGATTTTCAGAAATAGGAATCTTTACATTAGAATATTCTTCATTGGGCACACTATAAAACTCTACATTATTAATGTTCCCGTCAAATCCGTCAGTGGTAACTTTAAACCTTGCAAAATGATTATTATCTTTATCTTCATAAGTCATTCGATCAAAATTCTTTTTACGTTCTTCAAGTCCAATATAACCATCTACGGGAGAAGTACTTTTAAAGCCAAGTGCAGCAAGAGCAACTGATGCAGGAACTGCAATCAATGAACCTTTTCGGAGAACTTCTTTAATACACTCCCCTTTTGTTAAAACAGTAGTTATTTTTCCACCACTTTTAAACGCTAAATTATTAGAAAACGTTGCATTTGATACGCCGTTCATAGACACACTCCTTGAAATTAATACTACACATGTCTATTAAAACAATTCGTATCTAAAAATTGCCTTTTATATTAAGAAATATTAACAAACAAGGTCAGAATTATAAACTCTGACCTCATTATAAGTTTTATAATATAGTTATACTCTACTTCACTATGCCTGTTGCAATTTAGACAAAGTTAAACCATGTTCTTTAGCATATTGAAGTAGTTTTATATCTTCAAGATTAATAACAACCCCTACAGAGTAAGCGTAGTTAATAGCTTCTTTTGTATCATCAGAAACTTTAATAACTTTATTCCTAGAACAACCCTCAATAGCAGGCTTTCTGCCAGCTCGGATTTTAGCGACTTCTTTATCTACATTAGTACGAATCTTATCAGCTTGTTCTTCTGAAAAGAATCTTCTATCGTTTAATATATCTTCTGTTGTTCTAAGTTCTTTCATTTGCTAACTCCTTTGCTTCTTGTTCTAAGTACGCTTCTATGAGTTTACGAGCCTGTTTCTTATAACGCTCTGGTGCTTTTTGTGTAGTCTTTAGACAAATAAATCCTATAATTATTATTCGTCTGAGGTTATAATCATACATAAAGTATGCTCTTACATCTTTAGGTTTTATCTCAAAGAGACCGTTACCTAAATCATTTATATTCTTATAACAAGTCCCAACCTTTTCAAAAGTAGCTATAGCTTCAAGTATCTTTTCTCTATATTGAGGTGCAAGTTCTAAAAGCTGCATTTCTGCTTCTGGTAGGTATCTTGCTTGGAATATTCGTTCATCTGTCATATTCTACTCCCATTATATCGCATTAGGTTACCTAATTCAAGTGCATGTTAAATTTTGTTATAAGAGATATTAACTCTCGCTCTACAGAATCTATTATATCAGAATATCAACCCATTACCATGCCAGCGTATTATTATAAATACACGCTCACACATAATACAAAGTCGATAAATTCAAGTTGCGAATAAAATTGATGAGTTTTACAACAATTTAAGTGTTGCATATTAAACTCCAAAAGGGACTATTAGGGGACTGTTTGAAAAATTTGTTGATTTTACTAGGCATAGCTGTAGACAAGACTCTATACTACTCCTAGGACTAAGAATAAGAAAGCTTAGTATAGTAGGCTAAAGCTCTGGCATGAGAAAGATTAATAATATTGATTTCAAACTAAGCTTGCAGAACAAGAAGTAATCCCCATGTCTGTAATGGCTAGATTTCAAATGAGCATTGTAGCATATTAGTAATAATGGGTAAGCTCCCGTTTGCCACCCACTGACACAGACTTTTTATAATAGGTAGATCAATCTCGCTACTTTATTTACCCCTTAAGAAACTTAAGAGGTGAAATGTGGTGATGAAAGATTATATTCTGTGCAACAAAAAAGCACTATAGCTTATCTTTTGGATAATCATAGCACTTCATTTCATCAAATAGGGAGTTAAGAAAAATTCTAAGAGAGTGAGACCTCATAGGGCCTTTTCCCTATATATAAATTGTTTACTATAGCCCAGTATTTGTCAAGGGTTGTAGCAATAAATAATGGATATTATAATACTAAATTAAAGCACTTTTACTACTTTTTCCAAAAACTCAATAGCAAAAAAAAATTTTAGGTGTTTTTTATCTTATATATTTGTTTGTAGTATATTAAAAAACTGAAGGAGTATGTGTAATGAAAATTAATCAAATCAATAGCTTTCAAAACAATTTTAGAGGATATAAAAACCTTAAAATTGTTGGTGAAAAATTAGTAGAAACTACTGAAAATAATCCAAATGCAATAAAAGTGTTTATTGCTGGTGGTAAGGGAATTGATAAGAAAGTAGCAGAAGCAAACAAAAAGGTTGCAGATGATATAATAAAAGTATTTATTGCTGGTGGTAAGGAAATTGATAAAAAAGTTGCTGAAGCAAATAAAAAAATTGCAGATGCTAATAAATAAAAATAAATTAGTAAACTTTTAACAAAACAAATGGCTCGATAAATCGAGCCATTTGTTTAATTTTCCCTTTTTTCCTTTTTCCGCCTGTATAGATATCTTCTCTTTAATTTAGCACAAACAAGAAGAATAAAGATATCTACAATAAAAAGGTTTTATGCAAATCTTAATCTAATAACGCTTCTAAGATTGCAGCATTTTTAGTAGCAATAGTAGAAGATTTTACTCTGCTTTTGTACATATAGCTACGCAAAGCTTCACGTATCAATTCTGAACGAGTGCGGTTTTCTCCTTCTGCTACTTCATCAATTCTACTTAAAAATTCTTCCGGCATGGAAATCAATACTCTTGCCATAATGTATTTCTCCTTTGTTTTATTATTAACGATATTTGATATCCTGTATATATATAAAGTAACGTGAATATAAAAAATTGCCTTTTTTTATTCAAATATTAAGTTTTGTAACAGTATATTAAAAGGTTTTATTTATTTCATCAGCTAATTTTTTATAATTTTTAGGAATATTGTTAGCTTTTGACCTTTCTAAAGCTTTTATAAAAGCCTCTTCATTATGCTCTAAATTATTTAAAAAATTAACAGATTCTTTTCTTGCTGGAACAATTAGGCCTGTTTTAGTGAAAAACTCCGAATTTTGATTATTTGATAAATACTGAACAAATTTAATAGAAGCTTCTTTATGCTTAGAAGTATTAGATATCGCCCAGCCTGAGCTATCACAAGGATTCATTTGTGCTCCTTGTGGAAAAGGTATAACTATCCAATTGAATGTAGCTTTTTCACTAATTTTTGGATACATCCATCTGCCAGATAAATACATTATTAACTTTTCATCCAAAAACATTTGTGCAGTTGTAGAGCTTCCTATTTCAGATTTTGTTGGAGCAACTTTATATTCATCTTTTAATGATTTATAAAATTTCAAACCTTTTGATGATTGGGGGTCAAATTTCTCATCAAAATTTTCCCCAAAGTATGATAAATAAGGTAATGCAAAGAATACATCCTCTTCAAAACTTATTCCCCAAGAACCTTTTGAGTAAGCTTTATCAAGTAAATCTAACATCTCATCTAAAGTTTTTATTTTATTATTGTTTAAATTAACTTTATCAGTATTAATATATAAAACCAAATTAGATACATCTCTTGGGACAGCAAGGAGTTTTTCTTCATAGCTCAAACAGTCAATAGCTTGAGAAAAAAATTCTGATTTATCTATAATTCCTGACAGATCTAATAAATATTTTTGATATAAGGGCAAATATAAATTATTAATAAAAATAACATCTGGCATTGTATTTGAAGCAATTAATAGATGAAGTTTTTGAAAATAATTTTGAGGAACATGGATGAAATTAATTTTTATACTAGGATTTTCTAATTCAAAATTATTAATAATGTCTTTTAATATAGCAGTTTCTGTAATTGACCCCCAAGATAAAAACGAAACTTCTTCAACATCATCTTTTTTAGAACATCCAGACAATAAAACAAAACTAAATAGTATAATTAAAACTTTTTTTAACATAAATCCATAACATATTCTATATTATCACCATTTACATTGACAATAAATTTATGCAAACCAATTCTAACAATATATCTTGAGCTACCATTTTCAAGTTTTTCACTCATTCTAGTTTGTAATTTTTCACTTTTTAGCATTTCATAGTTTTTAATTTTAAATAACTTTTCTCCAACATAACCTAGAATCACGTATCCATCAGCTCCTTTAGCTAAATGGCAACCTAAATTATCTGTAAAATTAACAGAGCTTATGATTGTTAAAGCTTCGTTATCAATCACGTATTTATTTTGCACTTTTTGTTCTTTTTGTTGTGGTTGTTCATTTTTTTCATTTATTTTATTAATTTTGTTTTCTAAAATTTTTGATTTTCTTTCTTCACGCTCTTGTTTAGTTCTTTGTATTTTTTCTAACAAATCATTAGCTAAGCTTTTTGATTCAATTATTTGAGGCTTAGAAGCTTCTTCTACAACCCTTGTAGGTGGTTGGATTGTTGGAGTGTCTAAAGAAATCTCTTTTGGAGGCTCTGCAACTGCGATTTCATTTAAAATTCCATCATCTTCCTCCATGCCATCTAAATCATAATAACTGTCATCATATAATGCTTCAAAGTCATTATAATCATTCTGTTCACTACTAACAGAAACTTCATAATTTTCTTCTTGTGCTATTTCAAAATCTCCAAATTGACTAAATTCGTTTTGAATTTCTTCAACACTTGGAGTATCTTCAAAATCATTCAAGACTTCAAAATTTCTAGTACCGTCATCAAAAGGTTTAAATTGAACATCAGTTATACTATTTAATAAAGCTTCAGCGTCTACTACGGCTTCTTCTTTTTCTGGTTCATTATATTTATCTGGATTAGCCAATACATCACTTAAATCAGGTAAAACAGAATTTGTTTTTAATTCTACAGATCCTACAGTATAATTCGTATCCACAATCTCAAATCCAGCAGAAGGTTTTGAAACATAGGCATCCTTATTATTGATTTCAACTGCTAAATCTGGTAATTCATTGCCTATAGATAAAGTTTTTACATCATAGCCTTCACTAAAATAAACTGTCTCTGCTTTATATTCAGACTCAATTTTTTTACCACCTTGTTTTTTTAATGCTTCTGATAGATCAGGCAATAGATCTTTCACGCTCATTGTAACTATTTCAGATGGTTTCTTTGCTTTATCTCCAAAAGATTGGATTTCTTGAGCCATTTCTAAAGTTCTTTCAGGATTTGTTCTTAAATCTGTAATAAAATCTTGATCAAGCTCCACACTAATTAATTTATAAAGAATTTCCATATCTTTTGACGTAAAAATAATATTCTGTGAAATTGCATAATCAGTAGCAATATTCTCAAGTAATTGTTTTTTAGTTGGTTGTTTCTTTATAGGATTTGAAACGGCATATTGTTCAATATTTCTAAGAGTTTCATCATTGATCTCTGTATTCAATAATTGGTTTAAACACTCTATGTCATTATTTGTAAAACTTAAACTATCATTTTGAATTGTTTTTTGATATAACTCTTCGTCAAAAGATTCTGTTTCCTCTTCTATAGTATCTTCTGCATCGAATTCATTAAACGAAAAACCACTTAAAAAATCTTCTAATGCATCATTTTCTTCATCTTCAATTTCTGGAGCCATATTAACATTAGATTTTTGTTCTTTAAATAATGCATCTAAATCAACTATTTCTAACTCTTCTGTAGGTTTTGCTTGTTTAACAGGTGTTGAAGCAACTGTATATTCATTTGCTCTATAATTATTTGATAAATTTGTATATTTAGAATCTAAATTATTAATTGTATTTTTTATTTTCTTAAGATTTTTGCTCTTGTGAGAAGATTTTTCATCTCTAAAATCAATATTAACACTTTCTCCAGCTATTTCTTGCATTTTATTTTTAGCTTTTATATACAAATAAGCACTTGTAAATATAATTAACACGGCTAAAAGATACATATACATAGCATTGTCGTTACTAGAGTATGTATTTCTATTTCGATTTACATTAGTTTCTGTATTAACATTAGAAACAGCATCATTACCTGTTTCTGTTGACATAGTATTATTTTGAGATAATTCTCCTGTTTCATTATATTTTGTTTTTTGATCAATTTTTTCTTTATTTAATACCTTTTTAGTGACAACTTTTTTTACAGGTCGCTTAATTGATTTTGGTTTTGTTACAGCATCTAAATTTTGTTTTTCTTGAGAATAAGAGTTATTTTTTGAAGAGGTTGAATATTGTATATTTTGCTGTTCGGGTATAAATATCTGATTTTGAGCTGATAAAGTCAAGCTGGGCGATAAAGTTTTAATAGTAATTCTAGTATAACCCTTAGCACTATTAGAATACGGCATCGTTCTCACATTTACACTTGTTATGTTACCTAAAGTTTCTTCTAAATTTGGAGTTTGTGAAAGGTTATTCATTTCTGGCAACATCAGAATATAAGTATTTGCATCCTTTCGCACAGGTGTAACATTTCCGTTATACGGAAGTTTTGTTTGAATATACATTTTTATAGAATCTGATGTACTTCTTTCAAACACAAT
Organism: bacterium; assembly: GCA_017482685.1. Classification (GTDB taxonomy): domain Bacteria; phylum Cyanobacteriota; class Vampirovibrionia; order Gastranaerophilales; family Gastranaerophilaceae; genus CAG-196. The sequence goes on from JAFUMP010000057.1 coordinate 7,666, forward strand.
CCCCATAAGACTATTTCTGTAATTATCTGCCCCAAAAGCTCCCACAACAGTAACTACAGATGCAATAACAAGTGCAATTGTCCTCTTCTTAAACCGTTTCATAACTAAGATTTTAGCATACTTTCTAAAAGAATACACTACTTTGTAAAAAAATCATCAATATATATTACATGTCAGTAATTATAATTTTCTTATCAGAAGATATTTTATCAATATTTAGCACTGTATAAAGAGTTTTATTATAAATAAATTCATTTGCATAGTAACTTTCAGAAGATTCTTCTTGACTGGTTTCTTGATATTCAAAAAGCTCATTAATTTTATCTATTAAAAGCGCAAGTTTTAATTCATTACACTTTATTATAACTACAGGTTTTTTATCTGTTACTGTAGTTTCTGGTAGTGATAAAAATTTCTTTAAATTAATTACTGTAATATAATCACCTCGAAGATTCATAATACCTTCAATAAAATCAGGAGTACCTGGCACTTGCGTAATTGTTGTATCTTTAAGCACTTCTTTTACATAATCTAAAGCAATACAATAAAAATCATTATTTAAATTAAATGAAATGTATTTATTTTTTGCGTGTAACTCACCTGAGGCCAAGTGCCTAGAGGATTTCTCTGCTATAGAAAATGTCCGCTTCTTCATTAAAGTTTTAGAAGGCTCGTCCTGTGGGAATAAAGACTGAATATCAATGTCTGGTAAACTCAAATCATGTCTTTTCAAAAGACTTTCTAAAGCATAAATGTTAACGATAAAAATTGTTTCAGTTTGAAATTTGTAAATAGATTCAATAATCATTTTTCCATCTACAAAAGGGATTTGATCCATCAAAGCTGTGTCAAAAGGTAAAATACCTATAATTTTATCAGTAATTATTCCAAAAATTACTTCATCGGTTTTTACTATTAATAATTCATTATGAGAGCTATATGGAGTAACCTCAATATTTAAGAAAAAACGAATATCTACAATATTGATTACAAAATTATTATATTTTAATAAACCAATAATGTTATTTGGAAGCTTTTGTGGATAATCCAAAGCTGGAAGCTTCATAATTTCAAGCACATTACTTGTATTTATTGCATATTTATTTTTTCCTATTTGAAAATAAAGGTGAGTATTTTTTTTCTGTTCAATATAATTACTGTTCATGTATTATTACTCTATTCCTTCCTTCTTCTTTTGCTCTATATAAAGCTTCGTCAGCAGATTTAACTATTTCAGCAGATGATTTAAATTCTTGGAAATTCATAGTAAGCCCAATACTTGCAGTCACTCTAGCCTTAACTCCATTGTATTCAAAATCATATTCTTCTACCATTCTTCTAAGTCTTTGAACAGGAATTAAAGCTCCTTCAATATTAGTTTCAGGCATTATCATTACTAACTCTTCACCACCATAACGATATAATAAATCCGTTTTTCTAAAAGCTTGTTTCATTAAATCTGATACAACTTTTAAAACATAATCCCCATATTGGTGACCATAATTGTCATTAACTTTTTTAAAGAAATCAATATCTAAAATTGCCAACGAGAAATCTGAAGGATGTCTTTTTGAACGATTAAATTCTTGTTCTAAACCAATCTCAAACTGACGCCTGTTATATAATCCAGTAAGTCCATCAAGAACAGACATAAACTCTTTTTCAGTATATTGATACTTCATCTTAAAAATAGCTAAAAGTTCGCTAATCATAATATCAAAATATCTAAATGACGAATAATCCACATCTTGCCTTGTGTAAAAACAAATTCCACCAATTAATTTTTTATCAAAAATTAGAGGAATAATTATTTTTGAGGTTAAATCAGAGAACTCATAATCAAGTTCTTTACCTAATATCATTCTTACAACTTCAAACTTAGAATTCTTTATATTTTTATGCTCTTCCATTTTTCTAAAAAAATCATAACTTATATCTGAAAGAAGATTTTTAGGCATATTTCGGCCTAACGTATCAATATATACAATATTTTCAGCAAAATCATCAGGAGAAGCAAAATAAACCCCTGCTGCGTGATATTCCACAAAAGAACTTAAAAGTGAAAACAATTTTTCTACCATAATTCTTTCATAATTAAGAAAGTCGCTTAAATTTCTAAACTCATTTGAAAACATACTTTTTAAAAGTAAATCATTCAAAATAGTATTTAAACGAGTTTGAGCTGAATTATCAGTGCCATCCTTTTCAGCTAAAGTCTTTTTATATTCATCAGATACGGGATATCTCCTTACTGTTGCATTAATTTGTGAAACTAATTCTTTAATATCAATAGATTTAGATAGAAACAATTGCGCACCAGCTTTTTTACCCCAAAAACTATCGATTTTATTTTCTAATACTGTTAAAAGAATTACAGGGATTTTTTTTGTTTCATCCATGTTTTTAATCATTCTGCATAATTGATAACCGTCAATAGCTGGCATCATTATGTCAGATACAATTATATCAGGAGTTCCTGTATATACTTTTTTATAAGCTTCAGATCCATTTGTAGCAGTTTCTACTTCAAAACCATTTTGAACTAAGCCCTCTTTTAAAAACCTCAATTGAGTTTCGCTGTCTTCTACCAATAAAATTTTTGTTGCCATTTTTTTTAGATATTCCAATTTTCTTAATTTTAGTATAAAATAATTATATAATAAATGTTAAAAAAAAACTATAGGAGAAGAGAAGTGCTTAATGATTGGAATTTTGGAATAAAACAAAAGTTTAATATAAAATGTGCAATTGATGTTATAGTGTTTATCACAATATTTGCAATGTTTGTAACTTATGCAGTAAAACATGATGGTAACGCTTATGAGACAGTTCTTTATTTAGCAACAATGATTGTATTGTTTTTATCAACGCATTTTTTAACAAAACAATGGATTTCTAGTTCTATACGTAAATTGTTAACACTGCAATCAGAATCTGTTTCAGAAACAACTTCTGAAATATCTGATACTATGGTTTCTCAGAAAAAAATATTAGAAACTTTATCTTCAAATACAAAAAATTTAAGTAATTTAATTGATAAACTAAAAGTTTTATCAAACGATGCTTTAGTAACATCAAGAAACACTGAAAAACAAGTTAATCAGTCAATTTCTTTTTCTCAAAAAGAGCATGAGGCAATTTCTTCTAATGCTGATAAAATGTTAATTCTAAGACAAAAAATTCAAATGATTGCAGAATTAATTTTAGAATTATCAGAACATACACAACAAATTGGTAGCACAATTAGTGTAGTTGATGATATTGCTGAGCAAACAAATATGCTTGCGCTCAATGCCGCAGTTGAAGCTGCTCGTGCTGGTGAACATGGTAAGGGTTTTGCAGTTGTTGCTGGTGAAATCAGAAAACTTGCTGACGAATCTAAACAAGCTATTACAAAAATCACTTCATTAACAAGCAATATACAATATACTACTAATTCAACTGTTATGGCTACAGAAGAAGGTTCAAAAGAAATTGAAAATGTCGTAAAAGACATCAATGCAGTGTCTTCAAACTCTGAAACTTTACTAAACCTAATTAGTAGTGTTTTAGAATCCTTAGAAGCATTAAATCAAAATGCAGAAAGACAAAGCGATATCATAGAAAAATTAAATATTATTGATGAAGAGAATAAAACTATTTCAGAGAATTTAGTACAAATAATGAATACTAATACTGAAAAATTATCAAAACTAAGTAGCTTATCAAATGAAATTAAGAATTCAGCAATAGAAGGTTAGTGATTTGGATTTTCAAGATAATGAAAATAACATACAAGAATTGATGAGCGTTTTTCAGCAAGAAGCTGAAGAAATTTTTGATCGAATTTTCGACAATCTATTAACGCTTGAATCTAAACCCAATGATAAAGAGTTAACTGCAGCGCTTTATAGAGATTTGCATAGTCTTAAAGGTGCTTTTAGAATGATTGGTTTTAACAATATCCAAACTATCATTCACAAAATTGAAGATATTTTCGATAAAATTAATTCATCTGGGGCTACCTTAGATTTAGAAAAAATTAAAATAATTTCTAAATCACTCGAATTTGCTTCAAAATACATGCAAGAATCTGTTCTTAATAATCGAGAGATAATTGGTGATGAATTTGCTCCAACAATTTCCACATTAGAATATATTTGTGATATTGAAATGTCTTTTGGAAATGACGATTTTTTAGCAAATATTGTTGCTACCGCAGAGGGCTTAGCTCAAGAAGATAAAAATAATGATTTTCAATTACATCAAGAAGAAATAAATTTTATCTTTAATAATTGTTTTGAGCTTATTGACGGCATTGTTCCAGAAGAAGAATCTCAAGATATTGTTATTATTAAAGAAAATATTGCAAAAATTTATGATTATATAAAAGACTCAAATTTATTTGAAGTTAAAACTGCTCTTCAAAATGTTATGACAAAATTAGATTTTGTTATGAACGCCACTAATACTTTTACAATCAGTGAAATTTTAGAAATGCGCAATGAATTAAGCTCAGCTGCAGCTAAGTTTAATACTTGTTGTATTGATGATGAAAATTCTGGAAATTCATTTTTTGATGTTGCAGAAAAAATAACAATGCTACAAGGCAGTAGTGTATATGCTTCTGAAATAAAAGAAGATATTTTAGCCTTAAAAGAAAAAGTTTCTGATAGTGGTATTGTCGAAATTGTAAACATGATTGTGGAAATTCTTGATTTCATTATTGAAAATTCTGTTCAATTAGAAGAACAAATGACACAAACATTAAAAAGTGGAGTTGAATACTGTGCTTCTCCAAATGAAAGCATTGATGGCGATTTAATAATTCAACAATTAGAAATCATGAAACAGCTTTTAGAGCTTAATTTCAAAAAAGATACTGGTGTAAGTGAGATTAAAAATCTTTCTACACAAAGCTCTATATCAAGTAAATCGACGTCTTCAACAGAAATTAAAACTTTACACGTAAACGCGCAAAAGCTTGATTTATTGGTTAATCAACTTGGCGAATTAATTATTACAAAGATTAAAACTGAAAAAAATCTTGAAAAAATTGATTCTATAAAAAATTCTAATGAAAATTGCCAAAAAGATTTACTTAAAACTTCAAATTATTTAAGATATTACAATAGAAAATATTTACAATCTGGCAATTCTGAACAATATACAGGAGTTTTTGTTAAACAAGTATTTGGTTTGCTATCAGATATAACTCAAAATGTTTCAAGAACAATTTATGATTTGAATTCTTTATATCGTTCTTCAAAAGAAGATGATATGAAAATGAGATTAATTATTGATGAAATGGAATCAATGGTTAAAAATATCCGTGTACTTCCAATTTCTACTGTATTTAACTCTTTTTCAAGAATGGTGCGTGATATTGCAACTGAAAAAGGTAAAGATATAGATTTTGAAATTGAAGGCAAAGATACTTGTGCTGATAAAAAAATTATTGAAGAAATTAAAACTCCGCTTATTCATATTTTAAGAAACGCAATTGATCATGGTATTGAATCAAAAGAAGATAGACTTATGGCAGGGAAAAGCCCTGTCGGAAAGATTTTATTATCAGCTAAACAGGATGATAATAAAGTTATTATTGAAGTCATGGATGATGGACAAGGTTTTAATCTTCAAAAAATTAAAGATAGAGCTGTGTCAAGAGGATTTTTAACCCAAGATGATGTTGATTCAATGTCTGATGAAGCGATAATGAACATTATTTTCTGGCCAGGATTTACTACAGGAGATTCTATTACAAGTATATCTGGCAGAGGTATAGGTTTAGATGTTGTTAAAACAAAGATCTCTCAATTAAATGGTAAAGTAAAAGTTGTTTCCGAATTTGGTAAAGGAAGTTGTGTCCATATTGAAATTCCAGTTACTCTTACAACTTTAAGAGTATTCTTAGTAAAAATTTCTGAACAAGTTTTTGCAATACCAATACAAATGATTACGACATTCATCTTGAAAAAACAGGATGAAATTAAAACAAATAATGGTACTCGCTCTATAGTTTATAATAATAAGATTCTTCCTCTGTATTATTTAGCCGATATTTTAGGCCTTGAACCTATACCAAGAGGTGAAAAAGAAACTGTTTTAATTATTGAATCAGATGAGAAATCAATAGGTTTAGTTGTAGACAAGCTTTTAGGCGATCAGGATATTTTACAAAAGAAATTATCTCCACCATTATATAAGGTGAAAAATGTATCTGGTATTACAAACCTTGCGTCTGGTGAACTTTGTTTAATCTTAAATATGCAAGATATTCTTCATTATGATTTTAATAAAGCTATCACGTCATCAGTTGTTCCAAAATTATTAACTGCGGATGTATTGTCTTATAAACGAATATTGATTGTAGATGATTCTATGACAACAAGATCAATGATTAAGAGTATTTTAATGAATCTTGGCTATAGCGTAGATGCGGTTTTAGATGCAACCGAAGCACTTGTTAAATTAAAATTGAGCCATTATGATTTGATTATTTCTGATATTAATATGCCAAAAATGGATGGATATGAATTTATTGAAATTTTAAGAAATGATGAAATGTATATGGACATTCCTGTAATGGTAATGAGCTCTTTAACACGTGAAGAAGCTATGAAACGCCTGAACAAACTTAATGTTGAAGGCTATATGCAAAAAGATTTATTTAATCAAACAGTATTTGTAGAAAAAATTAAAGAAATCTTAACTAAATACCACGTTTAGAAATTAAATATTCTTCAACTGCCTTTGGAACAAATTTCGAAATATCACCATTATTAACAAGAATTTCTCTTACCATAGATGATGATATAAAGTTGTATTCAGGCTTTGTAATAAGAAAAATTGTTTTTAAATCATTATTTAAAGCGTTGTTTGCCTGTGAAAGTTGCAATTCATATTCAAAATCAAAAGATGTTCTTAGTCCTCTTAACAAAACATCTGCTTTTTTCATTTTTGCATATTCAACTGTTAGACCTTCAAATGAATCCACTTCAACATTAGGTAAATGTTTTACGCTTTTTTTTATGAGTTCAACACGCTCTTCTACTGATAAAAATCCTTTTTTATTAACATTATAAGATACTGCAATTATAACTTTTTCAAAGATTTCTGAGCCACTTTTTAAAATATCTAAATGCCCATTTGTTATAGGATCAAAACTACCTGGATAAATTGCAATTGTCATTTTTACCGCCTTCTTTTTGTTTAATTATAACATAGTATCTAGTAAATTTCTTTTTTTTGGGGTTTAATTATTAAAAAGGAGTATTTTTTATGAGTAAAATTTCACAAATTAATCAAACTCACCTTGAAACAAAAGCGTTAAATTTTATAAGAGCATTCAATAACCATAACCATTTTTCTAAATCAGATGCAATATATTGTTATGGAGAAATTTTAAGAGAAAGAATCAAAAATCCAGTAGGAGCAGAGATTGCACTACGTGATATGTTAGAAAAAGAACCGATTGATGATATGTTTAGATTTTCTAATAATATTACCTATATAGAACAAGAAGAAGGAATACAAAAATTATTAAATCAATATGAAGAAAGTGATGCTAAATATCCTAATCTATTAGATGTAAGAACTAAATTAATTGAAGAAAAAAGAGTAAATCATGGTCAAGTTACACCAAAATTAAAGGGTTTTGATAAATTCATATTAAAATTAAAATTATTTTTTTCATAGATTAAACGAATGAGGAGAGATTAATGCCTATATTAATAATGATACTTTTATTAAGCTTACTGATTTTAGTACACGAAGCAGGACATTTTATTGCTGCACGTGCTTTCGGTATAAAAGTAGAAAAGTTTGGATTTGGACTTCCAATTGGCCCTACATTATTTAAAGCAAAATGTGGTGAAACTGAAGTCCTTGTACATGCATTTCTTCTTGGTGGCTATGTATCATTTCCTGATGATGAAAAGGATTCTGAGCTTCCAGCGGACTCTCCTGAAAGATTTATAAACAAACCAGCTTGGCAAAGAGCTGTTGTAGTTGTAGCCGGTGTTGTAGCGAACGTAATTTGTGCATTTGCGCTTGTAATGCTAGTTGCAGCATGGTCAAAACAGTTGCCATCTGGAGATTATGAAATTTATACAGGCGCAATAAGTGCACCAAAAGAAGCAAGCATTTGGGATTCAGGGTTACAAGTTGGTGATAGAATTTTAAGTGCTAATGGATGCGAAATTAAAAATATATATTCATTTGTAACTATTACTAAGAATAGTGCAAAAAATAATGGAATTATTTCGCAAAGTATAGTTGATAAAAATTATAGTTATTTAAAGGCATTAAATCCTGGATTAGAAAAAGATGAACTTATTCCAGAAGGAGTTTCAATTAGATTGCCTGAGACTCCTGAAACGGATGTAATCACTATGGATAAATATGCAGCTAAAGGAGCTAAATATTTTAAAAAAGAAGGTTTTAGTCTAGATAAAAATCTTATAGAGTTGAAAAAAGATATTGATAACAGAACTGTTTATAATTCAAATGGAAAATATTCACTATATGATGTTGCAAAGGCTATTTCGGATGGTGTTCATCCTATAAATCTTACAGTAATAAGAAATGGTGAAGTAATTAAACTAAACCCAATTTATCCTGATGAAAAAGGCTTAATTGGAATTGGATTATCTGCAAAACAAAAAATGATAAAAACAGATACACCAATTAAGATTATTAAGAAAAGTAGTAAATATCTTTGGGATAATACTTCTATGATGATGTATTCATTAGGCCAAGTATTTACTGGAAACGTACCATTTAAAGATATGCACGGTGTTGTTGCAATTACAAAAATTGGCGGTGACATGATTGAAAAAACAGGCAAATCAGCTGGAATATTATTAGCCGCATTAATTTCAATGAATTTAGCAATTTTAAATATTTTACCAATACCTGCGCTTGATGGTGGTCATTTGATGTTTTTAATAATAGAAAAAATAATCGGCAAACCATTAGATGATAAAGTTATTGAAAAAATTTCATCTGTGTTCTTTTCACTATTAATTATTTTAATGATATTTATAGTATTCAATGATATCACATTGCTGATTAAAAAATAATTAGTTAAAAAGATGGAATTTTTTTAAAATCTTAGTGTTTTTAATATTTAAAAATGCTGTAAATAAGTAATTTAAAACAGTTAAAGGGATTCCCCACAAAAATTCTTCTAATTTTTTGGGGAATTTTGTATTATTATCAATAAGTTTATAATAATGTTTATAAATTCGAATTTTTGCATAATTCAACTCTGATGGTTCAATTTTCTTTTCTGTGATTATAAAATCATTATCACAAAACTCTTTATAATCTTCTTGATATTTATAAGCATTGTATAAATCAATATATTGATCACCAGTAAATTTTTCAAATTTACTAAAAGAATATTTATTTAAATAAATTCCGGATTGCTTAAATTCCAAAACAATAAAATTATTAACTAAACACTTTTTAAATTTTTGCATAAGCTCAAAACTTGTATCAGACGCATCAGCCATTTTAATATCCTTAAACCTTCTTGAAAATGCTGAGAGTGCAAAATATTGCTCGGGTGCAAACTTGTGTTTTGCTTTAAGATATGGATTATCTTTATGCTTATGTTCTTCTTGTTCAAAATATTTTGTAAAATAAGGCTCTTCAACCAGCGAAGTTTCTCTAAAATATTTTTCTAAATCTGTTTTAAGTCCAAATAGCCACCAGTCCGAAATATGAAAAGGCATTTCGTAACGCTTATGTGAACCACATAATTTAAGTTTATGTCTTGTGAATAATGCTGGTATTAGAACTTTTCTTTCAAAAAGTAGATATTCATTGCTTCTTGATTGATATTCATCAAAATATTTTAAAAAATTATCAGTAGTTAATATTAAATCACTTCTAAGTTTTAGTGCATATTTTTTCGTAGCCTTTGCTAGCCCATTTTGTGTTGAAAGGAGTTGTCGATTTAAATTATTATAAATTTTCTTACTTTTATAACTATCAATCAAGACTGTTCCGGGGTCTTTATTTTCTACTAAAATATCAAAGTCCAAATTAGAAACATCACTACCTTCCCAAGTTGATAATATCACTTCAGCTTCAGGTAAATATTTACGAATACTTTGTAAACACTTAGGCGTTTCTTCTTTATTAATTGCACCTTGAACAATTACTGATATATCTTTTGAATTAATCATTGTTTTAACTTCCAATTTTTATTTTTTCATTTAATCGTTTAATTTCTTTATGAACTAAAAAATATGGTAATATTTTTAAAATTTCTCTACGTCTTTTTCTATTTTGGTTTTTATCTTTAAATCCAATTTTATTAAGCGGATTTGCTAAATTATTTTTCCAAAACAGCCAAATAAACTTTGATAAAACTAAAAATGCTAAATCTTTTAAAGTCGGATTTTCTCCTATAAGATCGTGTTGCATAAAACACCTTGCATTTTCAATTGGCCCATTTTCGAATGGCAATGCTCTAAAATAATGTGGGAGTATTAAAGAATTTTTCCAAAACTTGGTTGCTCTTATTTTCTTAGATCTAAAATCTATATTCCAAGAATTTAAAATAATAAAATATTTTTTCAATGCATTTAAAGAATCCATTTTTGAATTTTTAATTTCCCAGCCTTTTTTTTGCAAAAAATTCCGACATAACATTGATTCTGGTGCTATAGGAACATAAGTTAGCTCAGGATTCTTTTTGCACAAATCCACATTTTCCAATTCTATCATTAAATGAGTTTTGTTCTCAAACGGTAGTGAATAGTATTCTTTTAATAAAGAAGCTTTACCAGCCAAAAACATATCAGAAGGGTGATATGGCCTATCTATTCTTGAATAACAATTTGTAGTTATAATTTTATTTTCATCTATAAATTTAACCACTTTATTAAAATCGACAGCCTGATCTACTCTTAGTTTAAAAACATAAAAATCATCATTTATTTCTTTTAGCCCAGAATTAACACATAAAATTTGACGATTAATATTAAAAAAACTAGGATTAATTAAGTCTTTTACTGTTACAATTTTTATATTATTTAATTTTAATTTTTCAATTTTTTCCTTATATAGATTCAGATCATCAAAATATGAAACTAATATTATTTGTCTAAATTTGTGTTGAAATTTGTTAATTTGTTTTTGGATTTTTTCAAGCCAATTATCATTAAATGGGCCGTGAATTAAAAGTGCATATTGCATACTCTTTCCTCCATAAAATTATATTTATTTTCATTAATTATTTCCAAATCTTCTATTACAATCTGGTTTTTTAATAGCTCAAATCTTGGAAGAATAGACTTTTCTGGATTAATTTCTTCAAGCAAATTTTTATATTGTGTTTGTTGTAATAAAGTTTTTTCATTTTGTGAAAGATTAATAAAATTTCTAACTTTATTTAATAAATCATTTTTTGTAAATGGATTGAATAATAACTCAGAGCTTGAATAATCCGCAATACCTGAATATATTGAACCCATAACAGGAACTTGACGTATAACAGTTTCAATCATAGCAACTGGCTGATTTTCAAAAGTAGAAGGCATTATAACTAAATCAGCTATTGCAATCAATTTTTCTTGAGATTTTAAATCTAAAAAATCATAAATTTCTATAAACTGCCTATATTTTTCTGGAATTGAATAAAATAATTCCGCTCTACAATCTTTTTTATCTACTGAAAAAGATGTGTTACCTGCTAAAAATAATCTTATATTTGCTTTTTCTTCAATAAGCTTTAAAAATGCATCTAATAATCTTTGATGACATTTTCTGTTTTCAAAACGTGTAATTAAAACTATATTGAATGTTTTATCATAATCCAAAATATTTATAGAATTAGCTAAATCTGCTCTAATTTTTGACTTTGGTTTTAATTCAGCAAAAAATGGATTTGCAAAATGCAAAACAGGCTTTTTCAAATTATAATTTTTTTCAACATATTTTGCTAAAAATTTTGATGGCGCAATGCAATAATCGCTTAATAAAAGAGCCTCTGTTTCCTGTTGTGATATTTTTTTAAAATCTTCAGATGCAGTAGAAAACTCTTTTAATTCTGACCATTCATAAATTTCTTTCATTGCAGTATGATTATTAGTAACTAAAACTGTTTGTGAAAAATCGTGTCTATTTTGTAAAACTTTTAATCCTAATGCTGAAAATTCTGCAAATTCAATATAATCAGGTTGTAATTTTTTACATTCATCATAAATGAAATTTCTAGCTTTTTTTAGATTCATCGGATTTTTAATAAGATTAAATTTTGAATTTTGTACTAAATCACAATCTACGTCAATATCGTTAGCAAAAACAAAAATTTCATGATTAGTTGCTTTTAATATCCAACTACAAATATTGTATAAATAAGAAGCTATTCCACCATGACCTTTAAATAGTCCAAATTCGTGTGCTACAAAAACTATTTTTTTCGGTTTTGAAAGACGTTTTGAAAGTATTTCAATATATTTTTGATTCTTAATTTCTGGTAAATTACAGAAATTATCTATTTCAGATGATGAATCAATTTTCAATCCTGATTCATTCATAAAATTTTCAAAAATTTCATATTTTTCAGCAAAAGTTTTATTAAATTTAGTATAATCGGTTTTTTGATAAATCTCCCACGGATTTTTAAACCCAGCTTCAATATATCCATGAGGAATATTAAAATATTCACCTAACTCTTTTACTCTAGAATCAAAAGCATCAATATAAGCTGGTATTCCAGCTAAAATTGGAACAATATTTCCATGAATTCTACAACCATAAGAAAAATTTATATTTAAATTTTTCAAATCATTATACCAAGTTGGAAAATCACAATAAAGCTTAATTTGATTATTTTTATATGCTTTATACCAATACTCTCTTACATCAGCTAAATACTGAAACTCTTTCCAATTAAAATTTTTATCCATATATAATAACTTATAAAACTCTTCTTGACATATAAATATTGATTTTGTATTTTCGTTCAAATATTTGCCACAAAAAAAGTTATTCCAAGCTCTAAATCCATTCACAGCAGTAATTAAATCTTTTTCAGAATCTAATTTAGCTTGATTTATTTTTAAATTCTTTCCTTTCATAAACAAAGAAGGACATCCAATTACAGAATAATCATCTTTTGAAAAACCTAAATTATTCATAACTTCAGCTGAAAAATAACCTCTTAAACCAATTTTTCCCCCTGTATTTAAAATAGATTTAATATAATTTTGACACGTTATTTTAATATTTTTTAAATACTCAAGTGAATAATTATTATCTGATTGAGCGCCTAAGCCTATTGCAAAAACAGGAATTTTAATACAATTGATTCTTTTAGTCATTTCTTCTAAAAGCTTTTCACTAGCGTAATTTGAAAGAACATTTGCAGGAGAAAACACAACACAATCATAATTATTATTAATAAAGTCTATTTCTGAATAAAATTGACAATCTTTGACATGTAAAAAAGTTGTATTAATTGTAACTTCATTTTCAGAATTTGTAAGTAGTTTTTGCAATGCATATTGAAAAACATTATTTCCTGAATTTCCTCCAATAGAAGAAATAGCTTGATTATAATCTAAATTATAATCAAATTTTTCAAATTGATTTCTATCTAAACATAATAAAATTTTATGATTCATTTTAACCTCGTTTTTACAAATCTAAATATTTATCATCATTTACGCCAGGGAATTTAACTACTACATTTTGTGTTCCATCCTCTAAACATTCAAAATCAGTTACTTCATTGGGCTCCATTACAACAATGTCACCTTTTTTATATTCTATTCCGTTCATTAAAACACGGCCTTGAGTGATTACAGTTAATTCAGTTGCAATTTTATGATAATGTTTTGCTTCGTAATCTCCTTTTTTATACTCCTTTACTGCAATTTCAACATCATTTGTTTTCAATAATGTTGGTTCAAAATTTCCAACAAACCAACCTTTTACCATATCTTCCAATTTTGCACTTTGCATATTTATACTAATGCTCCTATTTTATTACTCATTTTTTCAACATATTTATTTAAATCTTCAGGAGTTCCAATTCCATTCATTGTTTTTTTGTCTATTGAATAAATCCCAAATTTTCCACCTTTTTTTATTGCATAGTTATAAACTGGAGCAACATAAAACTCATTATTTACTCGCTCATTTCTTACAATCATGTCAATAGCATTTTCAACAAAATCACGACCACGCTTAAAATAATAAATTCCTACTGTTGCATAATCTGAAATAACTTCTTTTTCTCGAATTTCAGTAATAAATCCATTATTATCTAATTTTGCATAAGACCATTTTTTATCATTATCTTGAAAACATAATACAGATCCGTCAAGCTCTCTTTCTTCAGAGTTGTTAATATAATCACAAATATTCATATCAACTATTTGGTCAGAATTAGCGATTAAAAGTGAATTATCATTATTAATAAGCCTATGAGCATGAAGTACAGTACAAGCAGCTCCTTCTGTTAATTTATCAATTAATACAAATTGAACATTATAATTTTCTCGAATCCAATTAATAGTTTCTTGTTCATTAATATAATGTTCCGCTCTTGTAAGCATGATAAATTTCACATTTGGCATATTTAAATTATCTAAAACATGGCAAATCATAGGCTTGCCTAAAACATCAATAAAAGGTTTTGGTTTTGTATAGCCAGCGTTTGCAAATCGTGAACCAGCTCCAGCCATTGGTATTACAATATTCATCATAAAATCTCCTTTTTATCCATTTTTTCTTGTTATGTAATTTTCATACATTTGATAACTTGAAAACGAAATATAATCCTTTTTAGGGATTTCATATATTCCAATCTTTTGTTGTTTTAAAATCATTTCATTAAAAGTAGAACTAATATAATAATTTCCTTGAGTATTTACATCCTTTTCAATAACTGCAAATCCTGCTTTTACAAAATCTGAACCTTTTTTAAAATATGAACAACCTGTAGAAGCCAAATTTGAAATAGGACGTTTCTCACTTGTTTGCACAACCAAGCCCAATTCGTCTAACACTACTGTACTGTATTTAGGATGTAGGGCTTGCATAACAATCATGCCAGCATCAAGCTTTTTACTTCTAAAATCATTAATTGCTATCGATATATCAAATTTTATAAGCTGATCTCCATTAAGAATTAATAATTCGTCTTCATTATTAATTTCATCAATTGCAAATAATGCACTGCATAGTGCACCTTTTGTCTCTCCCATTATTTCTTTAATTTTACATTTAGGACATAATATTTTAAGTGTATCGGCTAGATAATACTTATCCTGATCTTCTTGTTTAATTATAAAAGTTATATTATTTCCAACATTCACTAATGATTCTATTATTCTTTGAATAATAGGCTTATTTTGTATTTCCAAAAGATATTTAGGATAAGAATATCCTTTTTCTTCAAAATCTTTTGTCGCTCCAGCCATTAAAATTAATATATTCACTATCTTAATCCTCCGACTAAATTTATAGAAACAGTTTGCTCTATTTCTTGTATTCGAGTTTTAATATTTTTATAAGTCACATCATATACAGTATCGACTTTTAAAAGGTTTGCACCACTCGCTAAAGCGGCTTTAATACCATTAGGATTATCTTCGACTATTAGACATTCCTCAGGCTTTAGGCCAAATCGATTTATTGCTGTAACGTAAATTTCTGGATCGGGTTTTGATTTTTTTACATCTTGATTTGATAATGTAAAATCTAAATACTTTTTCAAATCTGCTTTTTCCATCATCATATCAATAGTTATTCTTACAGAATTTGAAGCTAGTGCTAATCCATATCCTTCTGATTTTAATCTTGATAAAGCATATTGATGATTAAACAAAGGTTTGCATTTCATATAAACATGCTCCATTGTATAAATTTGTTTCATGTCATTAATAAACTTATGCAAGCCTATTGGCAGACCTTTTTCTAAAGAAAGCATTTCTAATTTTTTTCTTGTCGGTAATCCATCGAATGTTACTAGATGATCATATCTAGAGATTTTAAATCCGAATAAATCTAATGCTTGATTTAAGGCTTCATAGTGCCAGTCTTTAGCTTCAATTAAAACTCCATCCATATCAAAAATAATAGCTTTTATTTTAGACATTAAAAAACTCCTTTGCTTCTAATGGAAAATCTGTACACAACATAATTCCATTAATGTTGCGGTATTTTTGCCAAACTGATTTATATTCTCTTTTGTGTAGTTCAGGTGATACAATACATACTTTTTTATCTTGAGCTAAAATCTCTTTTATCTCTTTTTCTTCAAACCAATCAGAATAAAAACTATCCAGCCAAATTCCTTTTGATTCATTGAACATTATTGGAAAATTTATGATATCACTCTTTCCTGTAAAAAAATTAAGTCCTAATTTATTTTGTATAATCATTTCTGGGATACTCATATCAAAAGTGAAATAATTTGTATGATTATATTTTTCTAAAATCCTATGAATTTCTTTTGCTAATCCATCTGCTTTTATATTTAACGCAAGCGGAAGATTACGTCCATTCATTTCAATAAGCAAATCTTCAAAACTTATTTCATTTCCTTTTGGCATATCATGAGAAATGACAATTTTTCCACATATATCTCTTAAATCTGTTTCAACCCCAAAGCCTAATTCAAAAGCTTTTTTGAACGCATTAAGAGTATTTTTTTCTTCTTCATTTCCCCAGCAACCTCTATGTGCTAATATTTCTATATTAGACATTATTAAGCTTTACCTCCCTTATTTTAATAAACGAAAATAGTAAATGTTTTTCTATATAAAGTCCTTCTAGTATTTTATAAATCGTGATGCCAAAAAATTTATATCTTTTTTTTACTGCCCATAAATCTTTGTTTTCTAGATGTACTTTTTTACTTCTCAAAAACTCAACAACAGATTTTTTTGCCTTATCTCTATCACCAATAGAATCAATTAAACTTTTTTTAGCTTTTGTATTAACTGTAGAATTTGGGTTTCTAAAATAATAATAATTAACATTAGGAACTGCAACCAAACCATTTGAATAATATATTGCTTGAATTGTAAACAATTTATCTTCACAATACATATTTTCTGGCCACGTTATTTTGTTTTCACTCAGCATTTCTCTACGATAAATTTTATTAGTGGGACAAGGATTCTTAATCTGGCGTGAAATATCTATTTTATCCTGTAAAGAAACAACAAACTCTTCTTTTTTAATATTTAATCTTTTTTTTGTTTTTCCATTACCTATTCTAATATTCGTAGCTAAAGCAATATCAGAATTATATTTTTTTGCTGCGTTATATAATTTTTCATAAAAATCAAAATCTACCCAATCATCAGAATCTACAAATCCGATATATTCTCCTGTAGCTAAACTTGTTCCATTATTTCTTGCAGCACCTTGTTTAAGATTATCTTGACTTAAAACTTTTATTCTAGAATCATTACTTGCAAATTTTTTTATAATTTCTGCGGTTTTATCTGTAGAACCATCATCCACAATAATTATTTCAATTTCTTTTAATGTTTGATGCACCAATGAAATTAAACATTTTGCTATGTATTTTTCAGTATTATAAGCTGGAATAATAATTGATACTTTAGGATTTTTTATAACAGTTTTAATACAAACTTCTCTTAAATCTGTATCATTTAAATTCTCAAAAATTAATATATTATCCGTTTTATAAGTAGACAAAATCTCAATATTTCCTATTTCTTAATATAATGTATCTTACAACTTAAAACTCAGTAAACAATGTAAAAACGGCCTATTTTTTTATGCTTCAGCTTGTGTTATTTTAATCTATTTAGGCTCAAAATAGCCAAAAAGTTTAATGAAAAAAGAAGGAATCAATATTATTATGATATTAAATCCTCATCGCTCAAATTTCCTCCCATTTTGGGAGGTTTTTTTATTATTCAAACTCATTTTTAATCCCTCTTGATAATTTATAATCCACATACATACTTTGTACTGTTAATCGTCTGATTAGAAATAATTTACATCAAAATATATTATATTGTCAAGTACAATGTATGGTGGTTTGTAATATGGCATACGATAGAAAATTAATGAGAAATGGTAATGGTTGGGCACTATGTCTGAATTCCACAATATTGCAATTTTTAGATGTTGATCCAACTGAAAATATGGTTAAATACACAATTGAAAATGATAAATTAATCATTACAAAAAGTGATAAGAAAATTGAAAAAGATAAATAATTAATAAAGAATATATTTTTGTCTATTACTTTAAACATCTATTGCAATTTCAGCTTGAAGAAATAAAATATAAGTGTAAAACTTACACTAGAGAAACGGAAGTAAATATGTCAAAAAATATTAGAAATATAGCAATTATTGCACACGTTGACCACGGTAAAACAACTATGGTTGACTGTATGCTTAAACAAGCAGGCGCTTTTAGAGAAAACCAACAAATGCAAGAGCGTGTTCTTGATAGTAACGATTTAGAAAGAGAAAGAGGGATTACAATCCTTTCTAAAAACATTTCAATCGATTATAAAGGAACAAAAATCAATATTGTAGATACTCCTGGTCACGCTGATTTTGGTGGTGAAGTAGAACGTGTGCTTGGCATGGTGGACGGTGCGTTATTAATCGTTGACGCAGCAGAAGGTCCAATGCCACAAACAAGATTTGTACTCTCAAAAGCACTAGAATTAGGTATTAGAATTATTGTTGTATTAAACAAAATTGATAAACCTGCAGCTGATCCTGATAATGCGTTAGATAAAGTTTTTGACTTATTTACAGAATTAACAGACAGAGAAGATTTAATTGATTTCCCATATATGTACGCAAGTAGCTTAAATGGTTTTGCTATCAAAAATCTTGATGATGAAAGAAAAGATATGGTACCATTACTTGATTGTATTATGGAAAATATTGCAGAACCACCTGGGGATGCAACTAAGCCTATGCAATTTAGAGCTACAACACTTGACTATAACGAATATGTAGGAAGAATAGTTATTGGTCGTGTTGTCAATGGTGTTGTTAAATCTCAAGACCAAGTTGCTTGGATTAACGCAGATGGCGTTGTAAGCAAAGGAAAGATAAGCAAGTTATTCGGCTTCAAAGATTTAGGTCGTGTTGAAATTGAATCAGCAGAAGCTGGTGATATTGTAGGTATTGCAGGATTTTCTGATATCCAAATTGGTGAAACACTTTGTGATGTAAATAATATTGAAGCATTACCTTTAATCAAAGTTGATGAGCCTACATTGCAGATGAATTTTTCTGTAAACGACAGCCCTTTTGCAGGTCAAGAAGGTAAATTTGTAACTTCTCGTCAATTAAGAAAAAGATTATATGATGAGTTAGAAAAAAATGTGTCTTTGAGAGTTGAAGATACTGATTCCACAGACTGTTTCAAAGTAAGTGGTCGTGGTGAATTACACTTGGGAATCCTAATTGAGACTATGCGTAGAGAAGGCTATGAATTCCAAGTATCAAAACCTGAAGTAATTTTTAAAGGTGAAGGCGAAGATTTGCAAGAACCGTTTGAAAACCTTCTTGTAGATGTTCCTGAAGAATATGCAGGTTCTTGTATCGAAAGACTTTCAGGCAGAAAAGCTAATATGTTGGAAATGAATAATGCGAATGGAAGAACAAGCATGAAGTTTTCTATTCCTGCTCGTGGATTAATAGGTTTCCGTTCAGAATTTATTCGTATGACTCGTGGTGAAGGTATTATGTATCATACTTATGAGGATTATAAACCTTACGCAGGCGATATCCCAAAACAACGTAGCGGTTCAATCTTAGCTCACGAACAAGGCGAAGCTATTCCTTATGCCTTAGCTCAGTTTGAAGACAGAGGTGTATTCTTCGTTACTCCTAAGACAAAAGTTTATAGAGGAATGATTATTGGAGAAGGAAATCGCCCACAAGATATCGTTGTAAATATTTGTAAAACTAAAAAACTTACTAATATGAGAAGCGCAACAGCTGATGTTATGGTAACATTACAAGCTCATAAAGATATGACTTTAGAAGAATGTCTAGAATACATTGCAGAAGATGAGTTAGTTGAAGTAACCCCTGAAAACGTGAGAATGCGCAAACAAGATTTGGTTAAGTTTAAGAGTATTTAAAGATTTAAACATGAACATCTGACTTATAGTGAATTTGATAGGAATATTGAGAAACTATATTATTCTAATAAACCTAACAAATAGTAAGAAAATGCTATTTTTAGTGTTCTTGAAAAAGAGAGCTTATGCTATAATAGGTACTGTAGGGCAGATACCTTGATAGCTAATCCTTACTTATACACGACAAACTTTCTTCTGGATAAAGGTGTAAAGAAAGGAGGTAGCTATGACAAAACAGCAAGTGTTAGTAATAATAAAAGCTGTCCTTTGCGCTCTTGGACAGCTTTTGATAGTTATTTCTAACTTGATGTAGGGTCTGGACAGAGGTCTTACGACCTCTCCCTACTCTTACATTATTTAATATACTCCAATGTTTGTCAAGGGTTTGTGAAGTTTGATACAACTAGTTAATAAGTAGTTGTTTACTATTTGTAATATTTAAGCAATTTTCTTAATATCAAAGACTTTATATAAATAGTAGAAAGTTAGGAGTTATTGTGTCGGTACAGACAAATGGTCTAAATACAATTCAAAATAATCCAAAGCCTCAAATGAGTACAACATTTAAGGCTAATCCTGGTGTGGCTACAAGTACACTAGAGAGAACTCCTACAACTGATACATTGGCTAAGTAAACTATTAAAATTTCTTGACCTTTTGCATTTAATCGGTTTATATTAGAAAAAAAGGAGAGTATATGAAAAAATTATTATTTATTATATCTGCATTTTTAATTATTAACCCAGTTTCAGCCAAAAATGTTAAAGTCGAAGCTTTATCAGATTTTTCTACTGCAAAC
This sequence comes from bacterium, assembly GCA_017482685.1. GTDB lineage: Bacteria > Cyanobacteriota > Vampirovibrionia > Gastranaerophilales > Gastranaerophilaceae > CAG-196. The sequence goes on from JAFUMP010000057.1 coordinate 28,572, forward strand.
CC
>JAFUMP010000058.1 GCA_017482685.1 bacterium
TAAGCTTTCAAGTATTAATCCTAATACTTCAATATCAAGTGGTCAGTATTCAATTTCTAGTGCAAAAGAATTAAAGCAGCTTGCTGATATGACAAATAGTGGAAAAATTACCGGTGGAGAATTCGTCTTAGCTTGCGATATTGATTTGAGTGAATATTCTGACGGAGAAGGCTGGAAACCAATAAGTTCACGGTCTGCTAATTGTACATTTAATGGAAATGGTAACATTATTACAGGTTTAAAAATTAATAGAGGAGATGTCGATAGGGTTGGGTTATTTGGTTATAACAACGGTACAATAAAAAATCTTGGAATTGAAGATTGTGACATTACAAATACCAATCCTACAAATGGTGAAAATTATACTGGAGCAATTGTTGGTTCATTAGGTTATTCATCAGGTGGTATAATTGAAAATTGCTATTCAACGGGCACGGTTAAAGGAGTAAGGTCGGCTGGTGGAATTGTTGGCTACGCACTCAATTCTTCAACGATAAAATATTGTCATTCCGATGTGGAGGTGACTACTACAATGGAAGGTAAGGTTGCTGGTATTGTAGGCGTAGCTGTTAGTAGCACTATAACCTGTTGCTTCGCCACAGGGGATGTTTATTCTGCTACGGGTACTGTAGGAGGGCTTGTTGGATATGCAAATAATGTAAAAATTGACAATTGTTATGCTTTAGGGGATGTAACAGCAACTTCTGGGCAAGATTGCGGAGGCTTGGTTGGCAACTTAAGAGGAACATTGTGTAATAGTTATGCTATGGGTAATGTTATGGGTAATGGTTGGTCTGGTGGATTAGTCGGTTTGGCAGAGGTTCAATTTAATATTAGTAATTGTTATTCTACTGGAAATCTAATTGAAACAGGCAGTTATAGTGGGGGGCTAATTGGAGCTTGTTCTATTAGTTCCGAAAGTTTTATTGAAAATTGTATGTCTTATGGAGATATTTATTCTAACGCAGGGAATTGTGGAGGATTTATAGGGAGAATTATTAATCGTACAAATAAATTAACTATAAAAAACTCTACAGCATATTCTAAATTTAATGATCCATCTCAGGTTAGTGCTGATAATAAAAAATGTGGTAGCTTTATTGGAGTTAATGAAAATACTGCTGATAGAAGCAGCTTTGGGACATTGATAATAGAAGACTGTGGAGCAGTAGAACAAGGTTTGAAAAAACTCGATTGCTATATATACGAAGGAGGTGTATTTAAAACTTGGAGTTACGACGGACTAGACGTTTTATTGGCAGGAGTTAAAACAGTTCAAAAGCCAAAACAGGAGATTTCTTTACAAATAGGAACCCAAAGTGACAGTGCAAGTCAAATAGATTTTAACAGCAAAGTCGATACACGTTTGTTTAATAAAATAAAAAAGATAGATATAACAGACTCTAACTCGATTCAAGATTTAGATAATATTTTACAATCTATAAATGAAAAACAGACAAGTTTAGGTACTTCTCAAAATCGTTTAGAATCAGTATTAGAAGAAGTTGCTGTTCAATACGAAAATCTAGTTTCAAGCCGTTCAACTTTGCGTGATGCAGATATTGCAAAAGAGAGTGCAAAAATGATTCAAGCACAGATTTTACAACAGGCGAGCGCAACGCTAATGGCATCAAGCAGGAATGTAAGACAAGAAAACGTACTTGGACTATTGGAAGGGCTAAGAAGGTAGGCTGAGGGAAATCATTACCGGATTGCTTCTTTACTCCTTCCCTGGATGGGGAAGGCTGGGATGGCGTGATAAATAACTACTGGATTGTTTTACTTACGCTCGCAATGACGGTAGAAACTGCAACAAAAAAATTGCGCTTGGCGCGATTCGAAGGGGCAAATGACACGCCGTTCCCTTAAAAGGAAGGACTCCGTTTGCGAGCAGGAAAACGATTAAGTATCGTTTTCCGTATATAAAAATTAAAAAACTAACATAATTAATTTGAAGCAAATGGAGAAGCTCTACCTGCTGAGCAGCTCAGCAGGATTTATTCTCTTTATAGGTCGCATAAACAAAAAAAATGCGCTTGGCGCGATTCGAACGCGCGACCTATCCCTTAAAAGGGGAGTGCTCTACCTGCTGAGCTACAAGCGCAAATTTTTTAATAAAATTTGTAATACTATTTAAATTTTCAATTAGCTTTCTGGCTAGTTGGTCTTTCGACCACAAGAGCTATAATATCAAGAACAAAATTTACTGTCAAGCTTTTTATTTAAATATGATATTTCTTCAATTATATCAGCTATTTCAGGCGATATATCTAATCTATTATCAATATTTTCTTTAACCAATTTTGCAAAATCAGCTTTTTTAAACTCATGCAAACCTTTCTTTTTGAAAACTTCTTCCAAAACCTTTACTGTAGATAAATCCGAATCTAAATCTAATTCTGTTATAGTTAAAAAATTCTTAAAATGAGAATTTACAGTTTTAACAATCAATGATTTTGGAAGCAAATCCTCAAACTCTCCACAAGATACTAAATGAATCTTATCTTGCTCTCTCAGCTTAGGCTTTATTTGATTAATATTTTCCTCAGCATCTTTATCCAAAAGTACAAATATCGGAATCTTTAACTCAGAAGCTAACTTATAATACATTTTTACAACCTGATTTTTTCCACCAGCTGGAATTATTTGTACACCGTTTGCATAAAAATCATATCCTAATTTTTGCCCAAATACAGGTAATAAAATTTCTTCTGTTATACCTTCAACAAGAAAAACAACTTCAATCGGGTATTTTAATAAATTTTCAGCCCGTATTTTTTTCAATATGTTTAAATCTAAACTTGACGATTCCTGAGCAACCTTTTTTAACCATTTCAAATTAACAGAACAATCCTCTGGCATTAAATTAACAGCCGATAAATAATTTATTTTATTATTTAGTAACTTTTGAGTTTCATTATCATTATTAAAAATACTATTTTCATAATCTAATAGAATCTTATTTATATATATGCTGTATTCTTTATTAGGAATTGAATTATTAATTATTTCTGTAACATATTCTGTTATTACAAAAAAATCCATATTTTCTATATCTGTTTTCTTCAATTTAGGTTCAATTAAACACGTTATAAGAATATCAGAGTAAACGCGCAAGTATTTTTCACGTGTATTCTTAAACCGAGTTAATCTATCTAAAGATATAATTATCTGTTCTTTTGTTAATTTTTTATATTTCATCTGTAACTATTCTATATTTTTTTGTAAAATTAATCAAATACCTATAAAAGGGTAAAAAACAACAATATAGCTCATTTATATATTAATTATAATTAAACTTTGTAAAGATTTGTAACAATATTCGCCTAATTGTGCAATTCTCAATTGTTTATATACTTTATATATTTAAGAGTATAAAAATTACAAGGACACGACTACAATGGCAATTCTATTAGCAATGTATCAAAAAATGAAATTGATCCGACAGATCAATCAAGATACGCTAAAACTTACTAAGATTTCTAGTAAGATGGATCGTGTTACAAAAAATATTGAAAAAACTCAAAAAAGATTTACCAGCTTATTTGCTCAATTAGATAAACAAGAACAATCAATGAAAAATCAAGCTACTATGATTTTCCAAAATATGTCTGGCTTGGGCATGGGCAATTTTGCTAACGCTATTAATCCTTATGGATTCAATGGTATGAACGGATTCATAATGCAAAAAATGAATGAGTTAATGACAACACCTAAATTTGGGGTTCCATACAAAAATGGTGATGAAACTAAATATCATGGCAATATATCTCAAGATACATTAAATGCACTATGGGCTCATTATAATCAAAATAATGGCTTTGTTCCTAATAAGGATGAGAATGGTAACCCTATTACTGAAGAAAGAGTGTTATTTAATGTTGATGGTGGTCAGAAAACTAAAGTCAATGTTTATGAAGGGTTTACTCAAGAAGATGTAATGTTGTTTAATCAAGCAATGCAACAATCAAAGATTATGCAACAACAAACTCAACAATGGGTACAAAACCAAAATATGCAATACGGAGAAACTGTTTCTATCTGGGCAAATGCTAGAAGAGCTCAACTTGAAGCAAAACAAGATGCAGCACTTGAACCTCTTAATTACGAAGATACAATACTTCAACTCGAAAAAGAACAACTCGATGCAAGACTACAAAGACTCAGAGCAGAAAAAGAATCTTACGATCAACTTGTTGGCGAAGAAGCGAAAAATATGGCACCAACATTCGGTCTCAGATAATAATTATAATAATATATCAAGAAGCCCGCCTAATAGACGGGCTTCTTTTTTTTATCTAATATCTAAGAATTTATGCACCTGAGGAATTAATCGAACTTTTTTGTATTGTTTTAGAAATTTGTTTAATACAGTTTCAATTGTAGATTTATCTATTTCCATTATATTTCCATTCATTTTAGGTTGCAAAATAAGTTCAATATTGTATTTTGCTCCAAGTTTTGAGCATTGCATTATTTCTTCATCAGTTATGCTTGAGTCAAAAACTACCTTTGCAAACATTTTTTTTGAAGAACCAACAGCAAAAAATCTGTCATGTTCATTAAACAAATCATCACCACCAGTAGAGCTTGCAAGTTTAATATCTGCTGAAATATAGTCTATATAATCAATAATTTCGCCTAATTCACCTGCTAATGTAGCATTTGTTTCAAGATAAACAGGTAATGGACAATGAGATAAAAACTCTTTTAAAAAACCTGTATTTAACAAAGGTTCACCACCAGTAAGTGAAACTGAATGACAATCAGAATTTTTCTTAACAATTTCTACAAGATCTTCAACTGAATACTCTACACTATCAACGGTTCTAAAATCAGTATCGCAATAAGAACAAGCTAAATTACAGCCGCAAAATCGTATAAATAATTGTTTATACCCAACAAAAGGTCCTTCACCCTGAACTGAAGGAAAAATTTCTTTAATTCTAGCTTTATATGTCATGTTGCCTCTAGATATGATTATATTTCATTTCTTATGTTACATGTTGAAATTTCTGCTAATTTTTTATACAAAAGTAATTCTTCTTCTGTTAAATTTTTAGGAATTTTAATTTCAACAGTTATAATCATATCACCAATTTTATTATTTTGCACTATACCGCAATTTGCTAAACGAATTTTTTGGCCATTTTGAGTATTTGCACCAATTTTTACATTTAAAACACCATCTAAGCCAGATATTTTAACATTAGTCCCTAAAACTGCTTCAAACGGAGTTATTGGTATTGTTCTATAGATGTTCAAGCCCTCTGTTCTATAATTTTTAGATTCTTGTACATGGATTATAATGTATAAATCTCCATTTTTACCGCCATTAATCCCTTTAGTACCTTCACCAGCAAGTCTTATTTTTGCGCCATTTTTTACGCCTGCAGGAATTTTAACCGTAAATTTTTTATAAGAATTTAACTCACCCTTACCATTACAATGAACGCAAGTCGAATTATTAACAAATTTTTTACCTTGACATTTAGGACAGATATTTGTTTGTAACATATTAATAACTTTAGTTACTCCTGAAAACGCTTCAAATGCATTAATTTCTACATCAGTTGTAACATTAACCCCGTCTTTTGGTGCTTTAACATTCTTTTTTATATCTTGATTATTAGTTTTCTTACCCCAAAATTCATCCCAATTGAAAGAAAAGCTTTTTGTATTTGCTTGAGGGCTTGATGTATAATTATCAGTTTTTTTTGAATTATTGTTATTATTATAAGCATAGTTATAAAACTTACGAGCTCTATCATATTCAGATTTTTTTACTTGGTTTGAAAGGATTTCATAAGCTTCATTAATTTCTTTAAACCTTAAAACAGCTTCTTTTGAATCACCAGCAATATCAGGGTGAAACTTTCTTGCAAGCTTTCTATAAGCTATTTTTATTTCGTCGCTAGAATCAAACTCCGTAACGCCAAGAATTTTGTAATAATCTTTGCTCATAATTGATATTTAATGATAAGTTTAATTAAGTCAAGATAAAGTTGTATATAAAAAAAGCCTAATTGACTTATTTATTCCTTAAGTGATATCATATAGCAATATGCAAAAGAAATTTATTTTATTATGGGCTTTATTATTGTTATTACCAGTTTATGCTGGAGTGTTTGATATTGCACTAAAAAACAATGATAAAGTATTTTTGTATTTATATACAGATTCATGTGGATATTGTGTTAAATTTAATCCAAAATATGAAATGCTTGTAAAAGAATTTAGTAATAAATGCAAATTCCTAAAAATTAATGCAAATACAAAAGAAGGAGCAGAATTAATGTATAAATTCAATTCGCCTTATGTTCCTTTTGTTGTTGTAATTGATAATAATAAAAATAGTATAGACAAAATTTCATCAAGATGTTTACTTGATTATTCTTGTGTTAAAAACATAATGTCAGAGTTTACATCAAACTAATTAGGAGGGGAAATGAAAGGTATAATTTTGGCAGCAGGAGCAGGAACTCGATTATTCCCAGCTTCACAACCGATATCAAAAATTTTATTACCGATATATGACAAGCCAATGATTTATTATCCTCTATCTACGCTTATGCTGGCTGGTATTAAAGATATTTTAATAATTACTAATGAAGTTGATTATGATAATTTTGTAAAATTATTAGGTAATGGAGAACAGTACGGACTTAATTTAAGCTATAAAATCCAATATATCCAAAGAGGTATTGCTGATGCTTTTTTAATTGCAGAAGATTTTATAGGTAATGATGACGTTGCTCTTGTCCTAGGTGATAATATATTCCACGGACACGGTTTTTCTACCATTATGAAAGGCGCTATTAAAAACAATAATGGAGCGACTGTTTTTGGCTATACTGTAAAAGATCCTGAAAGATTTGGAGTTGTTGAATTTGACAAAAATAAAAAAGCGATTTCTTTAGAAGAGAAACCTCTTCTGCCAAAATCAAACTATGCAGTAACTGGGCTTTATTTTTATGACAATAAAGTTTGTGAATACGCTAAACAATTAACTCCATCTGCTCGTGGAGAATTAGAAATTACCGATCTAAATAAAATTTATCTAGAAAAAGAAAAATTGAATGTTGAAATTTTAGGACGTGGTTTTGCTTGGTTTGATACAGGGACTCATGACTCTATGCTTCAAGCTAGTGTATTTGTTCAGACTATGGAGCTTAACAAAGGGGTTAAAATAGCTTGTTTAGAAGAAATTGCATACAACCAAGGTTTTATTTCAAAGGAAGATTTATTAAAACAAATAGAAAAATATGGTCTAAAAAACGAGTATTATAATTATGTTCGTTCAGTTATAAACCAACCAAAGAGTTCTGTTTTAGTGTAAAATCAATTACAGCATCAAGCACGGTATAATGCGTAAGACTAGATTCATTGCTTCGTTCAGAAAGATAATTACATTTACCCCATCCTAGCGCATGCTAGTAGAGACAACCGAAAGCAAAATTACATACACCCCACCCTAGCACATCCAAGCTAGTAGAGACAACCGAATGCAAAATTATATTTACCCCTCCCTAGCATTTCCAGCCTTGTTGTGATGCTTTAATAAATATAGGTTTATAGAAGTTAATAATAGTATTTAATTTTTCTGTCAAATTTTCAGTATTATCAACACTTGTGTTTTTACCTGTATCTTCACCAGTTAATGTTAATAGTAGACTGGCATCATAACTAGATTCTATTACGCCACCATTCATAACTTTTAGAATATCTTCAGGTTTAAAATCAGGTACTAATTGAGCAATAATCCTAGGGATTGCATCTTGTCCAAATTTACCACCAGAATTTCCCTCTGGTAAGCCAAGAGCTTTAACAATTGCAGCACCATATTGTGGAGCAAGAATTACGGCACCTGTGCCATTACTATTTTCAGTTACTATTTCTGATCCTTCTTGCATTTCATTAAGAATCTCTGTTATATCGGTAAAATCTGAACTTTTCTCGTTATTTTTTTCAGAATCAGTTGAAGAAGTACTTTCTGGGACTTCTATATCATCGGGCATTTCGATTTCAAGATCTTCAACACCTTGCATAAATCCATCATAAGCATCTATTTCTTCATCATAAAAATCCATAGTTTCTGTATTCATAGTCTGTGTAGCTTTTCTCATGTCGATTTCTGTACCAACTTCGCCAGCCCACTGGAATTGTTGAGTAGCAGCTATACCAGAAGATGCACCAGCAGCTGCTGCTAACCCTGCCATCACCCAATTCCACCAAGGCCCAGCAAATAACCTCACCGCAGCTCTTGCTCCAGTTGTTGCATTCAAAGACTGAGCAGCAGCCTCTACGTAACACATATTTCTAGTAGCAGAATCAAACCCTTCTGCATAATCTGTTAACCCTTGAATTTCACCCATAGTTTCAGCTGTTACATCATATCCTTCTTGATATGTTCCAATTTCATCATATAGTTTAGTCACATCATTAGTCGTAGCTTCACTAATTTTGTTAATACTTGCGTTAATTTCTTCCATATAACCCATAACGCTTTTATACAATGCTTTTTCTGAATCTGTCAATTCTTCACCATTTTCAACTTTTTCTTTTATAGCTAAAAATGTTTGCATATACATGTCATACTCAGTTTTTTGATCTTTAATTTCTTGATTTGTCTCTTCATTTAAAGCATTAGCTTCATCTGAAAGCTTAATAATTTCATCACTCATAGCTTCCATTTCAGATTGAGTTTCACCTAATGTAGCTTGAGCACCCGCCATCTCAGTTTGTAAAGCATCACAAGCCTCCTTTTCTTCTTTATTAGGTTTTGCTGCCCAATATTTAGTTGCATTAGCTATAGCTAATACTGCTGCTGCATAAGCACTTAATGTTTTAGAAACCTCTTTCGCTGTATTCTCAGTTGCTTTTTCAGCCCCTTTTGCGGCTATCTTATCCATTGCTTTTTCGCCTAAAATCTTTGTACCAATATTATTAAAAGTTGTTTCTACCGCTTTTTCTGTGGCCCCTTCTACAGCTTTTTCTATTGCGACTTTTTTTACAACATTTCCCGCAATTTTAGAACCAAATAGAGTTATAACAGTACCTGCGGCATTGGAAGCAAGATCTCCAATCCCTTCTGCGATTGTGCCACCTTTTTTCCCATCATGCCCAGTAGCTTCTTTTGCAGCTTGTTTTCCTTCAGATTTATAATTTGAATAATCACTATCATCAAATTCATATTCATTTTCATCACTACTCACTGTAGCTTGCCAAGATTGAATTTTACCTTCCCAAGCCTGAGTAATTTTACCCATATCTTCAGAAGTTAATCCCATTGTATTCCCGTAACAATGGTAATTAAGATATGCTTTTCTACAATATGCTTCTGAATTTATGTTTATTGCCATGTTCCCTCCAGAACTTTTTCCTTTAATACAGTTAACGGCAGATTTAACGAAAAACTTTAATGTTTTTAGAAAATTTGTTACAAAAATTAACAAATTTATATACAAAAATAAAAGCCACATCACTGTGGCCTTAACTCTCGTTAGATAAAGGAGTGGAGGAGAAAATAAAGAAAAGAGATTATACTTTCTTATTCCACAGTATTTACTATTAATATCATTTTTATATCAATATTGTTACATAAGTACACAAATCTTTACAAAACAAGCTGAAAAGTATTGTATTTATTGAACTTTTTTTGTTATATAATTTTATGGCAATTGTTAAGAAGGATGCATTTGTGCTTTATCCTTGATTGAAGAAGATAATTAAAAAAAAGGAGAGGTTGATATGATAAATGTAGCTGTATGTGGCGCAAATGGCAAAATGGGACAAGAAGTTGTAAAAGCTGTTAACTCAGCAGAAGATATGACTTTAGTTGCTCAAATAGATATTTTTAATGGTCAATTTGCGACAATAAAAGATGCAAAAAATTCTGTTAAAATAGATGTTTTAATAGATTTTACTCAACCAGCATCAATATATGAAAACGCTTTATATTGTTTAAATAATGATATAAAAATGGTAGTCGGTACTACAGGGCTTTCTGATTCTCAAATAGAAGAATTAAAAAAACTTAGTGAAGAAAAATCCGTAGCATGTCTAATCGCTCCTAATTTTTCTACAGGAGCGGTTTTAATGATGAAATTTGCCCAAATGGCATCAAAATATTTTGATAATGCTGAAATTATTGAATTGCATCATAATCAAAAGAAAGATGCACCGTCTGGCACAGCTGTAAAAACTGCTCAGATGATGGCTGAGGCCAATGGAGATTTTACAAAAGGAAATTGTCCTGAAAAAGAGACAATTGAGGGCTCTCGTGGTGGTGTTGCTTATAATAATATCCACATACATTCTGTAAGAATGCCAGGATACATTGCTTCACAAGAAGTTTTATTCGGAGCTAGTGGACAAGTTATGAGTATTCGTCATGATTCCATGAATAGAGAATGTTATATGGCAGGAGTTTTACTTGCAACTAGGTATGTAAGTGAAAGTAATGAGTTTGTGTATGGCTTAGATAATATTATGAATTAGAAAAAGAGGTAATATAAATGAGAAAACCAAATATTGCGATTTTAGGTGCTACAGGTGTAGTTGGTAGAGAAATTACAAAAATTACTGAAGAATTAGGTGTTGAATTTGAATCTATCAAATTCTTATCAAGTGCGAAAAGTGCAGGCACTAAATTGACCTTTAAAGGAAAAGAATACACGCTAGAAGAAGCTACGCCTGAATCTTTTGATGGGATTGATATTGTAATGGCATCAGCTGGTGGTTCAACTAGCCAAAAATTTGCTCCAGAAATCGTTAAACGTGGTGGGCTTATTATTGATAACTCTTCAGCTTTTAGAATGGACAAAGATGTTCCTCTTGTAATCGCGGGTGTAAATGATGAAGATTTAAGATTACACAAAGGAATTATAGCTAATCCTAATTGTTCAACTTCTCAATTAATGTTAGCGTTAGAACCTTTAAATAAAAAATTCGGCATAAAAAGACTTATTGTTTCAACTTATCAAGCTGTTTCTGGTGCAGGTCTAGCTGCTATTAATGAATTAAGAGAAGATACAGAAGCTAACTTAAAAGGCGAAAAATATGAAAATAAATGTTTTAAAAAGCCTATTTCTTTCAACGTAATTCCACAAATAGATGTTTTCTGCGAAAATGGTTACACAAAAGAAGAAATGAAGGTTGTAAACGAAACTAAAAAGATTCTTCACTTAGCAGAAGATACTCCAATTTCTTGTACTGCAGCACGTGTTCCTGTATTTAACGGTCACTCAGAAGCTGTAGATGTTGAATTTGAAGGGGTAAATGGTAAAGAAGTAACTCCAGAAGAAGTACGTGAAATATTAAGCAATGCTTATGGTATCAAAGTTATAGATGATATTGATAACTTTGGCTACCCAACAACTCGTGATGCAAGTGGAGTTGATCCAGTGTTTGTTGGTAGAATTAGAAAGAATTTAGCGTTTGATAATGGTATTTCGTTCTGGTGCGTAGCTGATAACTTACGAATTGGCGCAGCATTGAATACTGTAAGAATTTGTAAAAAGGTCATTGAAATGGGGTTGTTTTAAAAAATCACCACATCCCAACCTTCCCCATCCAGGGAAGGAGTGAAAGGTAAAATAATGTTAAAAACTCAAGAAGAAATTATAAAAATAGTAAGAGATGGCCAAGCTATAGGCAAAACTTTTGTTGTTACAAATGGTTGTTTCGATATTTTACATATTGGTCATGTTAGATATCTTCAAAAAACAAAAGAATATGCTGATAATTTAATAGTTATGCTTAATTCAGATGTTTCTGTGAAATCAATAAAAGGTGAAAATAGACCTATTAATTGTGAAGAAGATAGAGCTGAAATATTAAGTGCTTTGAGTTGTGTTGATTATGTGGTATTATTTGATGAGAAGTCTCCAGCAAAGCTTCTTGAAAATATAAAACCAGATGTTTATACTAAAGGAGCTGACTATACGTTAGAGACTTTACCTGAGAGGGATGTTGTACTTAAAAACAATATAAAAGTGGAGTTTATTGAATTCGTAGAAGACAAATCTACAACAAATGTGATAAAAAAAATTAGTAAATAGTATATAGAGGAGTTTATTATGAAAACATTTACATTAGAACAAATTGCACAAGTTTGTGGTGGTATGTTATCAAAAGCTAAAGATGTGGCAATTACAAGAATTGCACCTCCACTTTTAGCTGATGAAAGTACTTTAGCGCTTGCTCTTGGTGAAGACGAAATTGCAAATTTATCAAAAACTAAAGCCCAAGCTGCTTTAGTTCCATTAGGTGTTAACATTGAAGGCTTTACTACAATTGAAGTTGAAAGACCACGTCTTGCAATGATGAAATTAATCACAATGTTTTATGAAGCTCCTCACGTGAACTCTGGAGTACATACAACAGCAGTTGTTCATCCAACAGCAAAATTAGGTGAAAATGTTGCTTTAGGTCCAAATGTTGTTATTGGAGAACATGCAGAAATTGGTGACAATACAAAGATTTTAGCTAATTGCTATATTGGTAATGGTGCTAAAATAGGTAACAATTGTTTCTTCCACCCAGCAGTAAACATTGGCGATAGAGTAAAAGTTGGAAATGATGTAATTCTTCATCATGGAGTATCTTTAGGCGCTGATGGTTTTAGCTTTGTAACAGAAAATCCAAACAATATTGAACAAGCTAAAAAAGATGGAGAAATTAAAGAAAATGACGTAAATCAAGTTATTTTCAAAATCCCTTCTATTGGCTCAGTTGTAATAGGAAACAATGTAGAAATTGGCGCTAATACTGCGATTGACAGAGGAACAATTGAAGATACAATTGTTGGAGATAATACTAAGATTGACGATTTAGTTATGATTGGCCATAACTGCCGTATTGGTAAAGGGTGTATGATTGTTTCTCAAGTAGGTATAGCAGGTAGCTGTGTAATAGGTGATAGAGTAGTTATTGCCGGTCAAGCTGGTTTAGCTGATCACCTCAATATTGGAGATGATTCAATTATTGCCGCTCAAGCTGGTGTTTCTAAGAGTTTCCCTGCAAAATCAATTGTAATTGGCTCTCCAGCCATGCCAAGAAAAGAATTCATTAAACAAATGAAATTAATGAAAGATGCAGGAGATTTGATTACTAAGTTCAAAAAATACGAGCCACTTCTAAAAACTTTCTTAGAAGAACACGAGGGTGAATAGGTTTTATAATGGTAACTATAAAAAACGAAATTATAACTTCTGGCAATTCGCTTATGAAAAATAAGCTTTGCAATGTCACAATTAAACCTTCTCAAACCGGTAAAATTAGGATCTTTTCAAAGGGTGCAGAAGTTAGCTTTGATGCGAACATAGATAACTTATATTCAACAGATCATTGTGTAACTCTTTGTAGCAAAGAACATAGAACTTTGCTTGGAGATTATAAATATAAAGCAATGCTTTGTGAACACTTTATGGCTGCTTGCGCAATATGTAAAATCGATTCTTTAGATGTTTATCTATCAGAAACTGAATTTCCAATTTTTGATGGTAGTGCAAAAGTTTGGGTTGATTTATTCAAACAAGCTGGAATTGATGGAACAAATAAAGAGGTTTATACAGTATCAGAACCTGTTTATTATTTAAATGGAAAAACAAGCCTTGTAATTCTTCCTGATAAAGAATTAACCATTTCTTATGCAGTGAATTATGACCACCCTGATTTAACAAGAAGATGGGTAAGCTTAGATTTAAATAATATTCAAGAGATTATAGAAGCTAGAACTTTTGGATTTTATAAGGATTTAAAGAAATATCAAATGCTTGGTTTTGCAAAAGGAGTTACTATTGATAATACCGTTGGACTTAAAGAAGTTGGATACACTACAGAATTACGCTCAACGCATGAACCTATTAAACATAAAATCTTAGATTTATTAGGGGATTTGTATTTAACAGGAGTTTCACCTCTTAATTTAAGGGCACAAATTCTCGTTAAGGAAGCTGGACATGCTGTTCATTGTAAAGTTGCGCAAAATTTGAAAAATAAATTGGTTAAAATATAGACAATAAAAGGAGAAAAATAATGACAGAAGAAATTTTAACATTTGATACCATGCAAATTATGGAAATGATTCCTCATAGATATCCATTTTTGTTGGTTGATAGAATTACAGAATGTGTAGCTGGTAAATATGCTAAGGGCTACAAAAATATGACAATGAATGAAGAGTTTTTCCAAGGACATTTCCCTGGTAACCCAATTATGCCAGGAGTTTTACAACTTGAAGCATTAGCTCAATGTTCAGCACCAATCGTAATGTGTATGCCTGAATATCAAGGCAAACTTACTCTATATGCTGGAGTTGATAACGTAAGATTCAAAAATATTGTAAGACCTGGTGATAGATTCGAAATGCACGTTGAATTAGTAAAAGCTAAAGGACCTATCTGCAAATGCCATGGTGTTGGTACTGTTGATGGCAAAGTTTGTATCGAAGCAGATATGACAGTTGCTTTAAAATAATAATTATGTAAAAAGGGAGATTTCATCACTCCCTTTTTTTATTATTAATTGTAAATATTCATTACAATTTTAATGACAATTTCCCATGATTAATATATTATTATCCTAGGAGATTTAAGGAAAAGGAGTAGTTTTGTGGTAAGTAAGAAGATTGAAACTGTATATCCAGTACAAAGCGCATTTTCAAGTGAAGAAGATGCATTTACAGCTTTATCAACATCAGCTTTATTGGCAAAAAGCTCGGTTCCTTATTCGCATAGAAGAGTCGCTGATAATTATGTAATAATAAAGCGCATTTATAGATTTCAAGCAGTTCAAAGTAGAATTACAAATGCTGAAAAACAATTATTACAAAAATACGATTTTAATACGCTTGAATTTTCAACCATAAAACAAATAAATGAAGAGTTGTCATACTTAAAAAAATGGGCAACTTCAACTAACGAACTTCTAAGAAAAGATGCTGATTCATTACTTCAAATACGTTGCAAAGAATTAAAATACATAGTAGCTAGCAGATATTCTACAATAACAGATGAAATTCACAATGGATACAAAGCATTAGAGCGCTATTTCGAAGAAATTTCTAAATTTTATTCGCCTGTAATTTAAACTAGCAAAAATTATTTTTAGGTGTTTTTATAAATACTAAAGGGATAATTATGCATATAACACCTATAAAGTATAATAATGACTACAACAAAGCTTCTCAAAACAAGCTGAGTTTTGGGCATGGTAATGAAAGCTTTTGGAAAAGTGATTATTCAACAAAAGATAAATGGATTGTTGCTGGAACAACTGCGTTGGGCGTTACTGGTAGTTTGTTGGCAATGGCTAAGATACAAGGATATAAATTAAAGCCTAAGAATTTTATTAATTATTTAAAAAATGCAGATTTTCTTTTTAAAGAAATTGTTGCTATGGGTATTGGAACCTGCTTAGGAGGCTTAGCTGGCGGTTATATAATTGATAAAGATCTGCAAAATAGAAAAGCTAAACGACGTGAATCAGTTATGCAAATTGGAAATATAACTATACCAATAGGGACAGTTGCTGCTACAAATTTATTATGTGATAAATTAAAAGTTAGCAAAAATAAAGCAAAGGGACAGGCGATAAGGACAGTTTCTTGTTTAGGCGCTATTGTTGCAGGGATTTACTTGGCTAATTTTGCGATGAATAAACTCTCAAATGTTTTATTTAAAAATAAAAATCAAGAAAGAGACGTTAAAGCTACAGATTTAGCACCACATTTTGATGATGTACTAGCTTCTGCAAAATATGTAGCTCCAAAATCACAAGTGGTACATTATGTTTCTAGATTAGTACCTTTTGCACTAATGGTTGCTGGTAATGAAGTCGGTAATAAAAAAGCAAATTATTAAACCACTACTTGTTTTTAACTTTATTTACCCAACCTTCTAAAACTTTTAGTGGTGCTCTTGTTAAAGCAAGCGACCAAGCTGAAATATTTTTAGTAATAACACTTAATGCAGCAACATTTGCACCTTCCGAAATCTCAACTGGTGCTACTAAAACAGAATTAGAGCCTATTTTTACCTCATCACCAATTATTGTCTTACTTTTAACTTTCGTTAATGGATTATAATTGGCTGTAATCGTTCCAGCACCTATGTTCACATTTGAACCAATCTCACTATCACCTAAATATGACAAATGACACGCATTTGTATTTGATTTTATTGTTGTTTTCTTAACCTCTACAAAATTACCAACTTTAACATTATCTTCTAGAACAACCTCACCACGCAAATGAGCAAAAGGACCAATTTTACAATTTTTACCAATTTTATTTTTACCAGTTATATAACAAGAAGGATAAATAATCGTATCAGGTTCTATTTCAGTTTCAGGAGATATCCATGTAGAAGCTGGGTCTACTATTGTAACCCCGTTTACTAAATGTTTTTCTAACGTACGTTGATTTAAAATTTTAGTTGCTTCAGCTAAATGAGTTTTTGAATTTATTCCGAATATTTCAGTATTATCTTTTAAGATATATGCATTTACATTTAACTCTTGTTCATTTGCCCATTTAATAATATCAGTTAAATAATATTCTCCTTGGGCATTATTGCTTTTTAACTGTCTAAAAGCAGACTTTATTTTGCCCCAATTTAGACAATATATTCCAGCATTTACCTCTTTAATTTTTTTTTCTTCGTCTGTTGCATCTTTTTCTTCAACAATAGAATTCAAAGTTCCGTCTTCATTTCTAATAATTCTGCCATAATTAGTAGGGTTTTCGAAAATCGCACTCATAACTGTTAAATCTGAGTGTTTAAGATTATGCTCGTTAATAAATTCTTTCAAAGTAGTTTCTGTAATTAAAGGAGTATCACCACATAAGATAATAACTTCACCTTCATAGTTTTCTAAATAAGGTAAAACCATGCTTACAGCATGACCAGTTCCTAATTGAGGAGATTGCAATACTGTTTTAGTATTTGAATAATTTGATTCAACATATTCCGCAACTTTTTCGGCTTGATGACCAACAATTATAAAATTTTCATCAAAAAGATTTGTTCTATTAACAGCATCAACAACATATCCAACAAGAGTTTTATCAAATATTTTATGCAAAACTTTTGGTGTCTCTGACTTCATTCTAGTACCCTTACCTGCTGCTAATATTATTGATTTCATCATAATTTAATCTCCCTTTTTCTAATTTATTATAACATGTTAAACAAATAAATTATTA
>JAFUMP010000059.1 GCA_017482685.1 bacterium
GAGGTTGATAATACTTTTATACGCAATAATTTGTCAAGGTAGTACGACTTGCGTCGTCTCCACCTTGACAAAGCTGCTTCTAAAAGTATTATCAACCTCTACCATTGCTTTTCCTATTTTCAGAGCTGAACTGCAACAAATTTTTATATTGGAAAAAATTTCCCATAAAATTCACATTGATTTAGTTGATTTTACCAAATTTTATTGATAAAATTAAATTGCGTAAATAGAAAATGGGGAGGACTAGCGATGATAACTTTTGAAAATGTATCTAAAAAGTACTCAACTGGGGTAGAAGCTGTTCGCGATGTTAGCTTGGAGATTGAGAAGGGTGAGTTTGCGTTTATAGTTGGTCCAAGTGGTTGTGGCAAATCTACTCTTATGAAAATGCTTTTAAAAGAAGTTGAGCCTACGGCTGGTAGGGTTTATATAAATGGAAAAGATATTACACATTTGCCGAAGAAGAAAGTTCCTTATTTAAGAAGAAGTATGGGAATTGTGTTTCAGGATTTTAGACTTTTACAGGATAAAACGGTTTATGAAAATGTTGCTTATGCGATGAGAGTTATAGAAACTAGCTCGAAAGTCATAAGAAAGCAAGTTCCTAATGCGTTATCACTTGTAGGACTTTTACATAAGGCTAAAATGTACCCAAATGAATTATCTGGTGGAGAGCAGCAAAGAGTCGCTGTTGCTAGGGCTATAGTGAATAATCCGATGATGCTTATTGCGGATGAGCCTACGGGAAATTTGGATCCAGATACAGCTTGGGAAATAATGTCACTTCTTAATGATATTAACAGAAGAGGTACTACCGTTGTTGTAGCAACTCATGCTAAAGAAATTGTTGACAAGATGCAAAAAAGGGTTATTGCAATTGAGCAGGGAGTAATTCATAGTGATATTAAGAGAGGTGTTTATACTAAATGAATATAAGTACTATTGGCTATTGGATTTTGGAAAGTTTTGAAGGCATAAGAAAAAACAGCAAGACTTTTTTAATAGGTCTTGGTACAATGTTCGTTGTACTTAGTTTAATTGGTGCTTTATATATACTTTACTTGAATGCGAATTCTTTTATGGGAGATGTGCAAGAAGATGAAAGTAAGGTTAATATCTATGTACAAGGTTTGACAGATGATGAAGTGACTGTTATTTTAGGAGAATTGGAAAATATAAATGGAATTTCTAACGTTAATTATATTGATGAAAGGCAAGCTTATGAAAAAGCCAAAGAATTAGATCCTGATATGGTTGAAGGTATTGACCCAGAAGAAGGAGTATTTAAAGCTTCTTTTGTTCTGACGGTAGATGGAACTAGTAATGGAGATATAGCACCGATTAGAAATGCGGTCTATGGAATTACAAGACTTCATGAAGCAATGACTAATTCAGCAGGTTTTGGAGAAGCTGAACAATCAATAAAAATTGCAATTTCAGTTAAGATTATAACGATAACAGTATTGATACTAGTTATAGTTATGGGATGCTTTATAATGATGAATTCAATAAAGCTTGCTTTATATGCTAGAAGAAAAGAAATTTCTATAATGAAATATGTTGGAGCAACAGATACTTTTACAAGAGCGCCTTTCATTATTGAAGGACTTATAATTGCTCTTTTAGCAGCAGGAATAACGGTGCTTGTAACTAAAATAGTATATGGTGGAATTCTAGGTATAACTGGTGGAATGCAATTATTTGATTTTATGGTTCCAGAAGAAGAAGTTTTATCTTCTATTTCGATATTGCTTCTAATCGTAAGTATGGGAATTGGAACTATAGGAAGCTCAATGTCTATTAGTAAATATTTAGATGTATAAAAAGGGAGGATACATATGAAAAAGATAATATCTATTATTTTAATATGCACAATGATATTTACTACTGTATTTGCATCTTCAGCACAAAATCAATTAAATCAAACTAATCAAGAATTAAAAGATGCAAAGAATGAATTGAATCAAATTCAAAAAGATAAGAAAATACTTTAAGCGAAATCGATAGCTTGGACAAACAAATATCTACAACGGAAAGTACAATAGATAATTTGGAAAATGAAATTGAAGATTTAGAGCAAGATATTTCAGTGGCAGAAGATAATATTGAATATGCAGAGAAGCAATATGAAGTTAAAGATGATGTTCGTAAAAAGAGAGTTGCTACTTATTATGAAAGTGGAACAATTTCTTATTGGGAAATATTATTAACTTCTGAAAGTATGTCAGATTTCTTATATAGAAAACAAATTTTATCTGATGTTATGGAGTATGATAAGCAATTACTTGAAGAATTAAAAGAAGATAGAGAAGCTATAGAAACACAAAAAGAAGAATTGGAAGAAAACAAAGTTTTATGTGAGAACAAAAAGATTGAAGCTGAACAAAAGAAATTAGCTCTTAATGAAACAAAAGTTGTAAGAACAGAGTATTTAGCTGAGTTAAATGCTTCGGAAGATGTGCTTAGTGATTCAATTGATAAATTGCAAAAACAAGCTGATGCTTTGGTAGCACAAATTAACGCTGCATCAGGAAAGAACACTAAATATACTGGTGGTACAATGACTTGGCCACTTCCAGGATATTATAGTGTAACATCGCCTTTTGGCAATAGATTGCATCCGGTACTTAAAGTGTATAAAATGCATACTGGTATAGATATAGCAGGAAGTGGATGTAATGGTAAAAATGTTGTAGCAGCAGCAGCAGGAACTGTTATAACAGCAGGCTGGATTTCTGGATATGGTAATACAGTTGTTATAGACCATGGTGGCGGAATTACAACTCTTTATGGGCACTCACAAAGATTGCTTGTAAAGAAAGGCCAAAAAGTTGAGAAAGGTGAAGCTATAATGTTAGTTGGTATGACTGGATATGCAACAGGACCACATTTACATTTTGAGGTAAGAGAAAATGGTAAGTATGTAAATCCATTAGATGGATATTTAAAGAAATAGAATTTTTAAACTGCCAAGTGCAAACGTAAATATGCAATTGGCAGTTTTTGTTTTTATAAAAAGATGGGAATTTAATATTTAATTTAAAGTATTATAAATTTATTAGAATAATAAGAAGAAAGGAGCATGGGTAAAATGAATTTTCCTGGAATTTTAGAAAAAAGAGATACGATTGGTATAACTGCAACATCTAGTGGCTTAACTAGAGAAACAGATGTTATAAAATTAGAAAACGCTATAAAAAATTTAAATGATATTGGATATAAAGTTATTGAAACAGATAATGTGAGAAAGTCTGAAAAGTTAGTAAGTTCGAGTGGAGAAAAAAGGGCAGAAGAGTTTTATAGTTTGTATACTAATCATGATGTTAAATATATAATTGCAGCGTCAGGTGGCGAATTTTTGATGGAAATGTTACCATACCTAAATAAGTATCAATTGGAAGGGAAAAATCCAAAATGGGTACAAGGATTTTCGGATACGTCGCTTTTATTATATTATCTAACTACCAAATATAATATTGCAACTATACATGGAAGTAATTTAGGTGGATATGGTAGAAAAGAGATACATTCATCGTATATAAGAAGTATTGAAATTATATCAAGTGAAGCAGAAAGTGTGCAAGAAAGTTATGAAATGTATGAAGCTATACCAAGACATTGGCAAGAAGGACAAGAGTTTGAGTTGCCGAATTTAGATACAAAAGTCGAGTATAAAAACTTGTATGGTGAAAAGAAGGTACAATTTGCAGGTAGATTGATTGGTGGATGTATGGATGTGCTTAAAACTTTAATAGGAACTCCTTATGATTATACTCAAAAGTTTTGTAATCAATTTGATGAAGGTATGATTTGGTATTTGGAAAATTGCGAAATGAGTGTTACTGATATGTATAGAGCACTTTGGCAAATGAGGGAAGCAGGTTGGTTTAAAAATGCAAATGGAGTTTTAATTGGTAGGACGAGAAGTAAAGAAACTGTGCATGATTTTTCATATGAAGATGCTTTGCATGCTACTTTTGATGGATTAGAAATTCCCGTTATTTATGATATTGATGTTGGTCATGTGGATTTGCAATGGACGATGATAAATGGAAGCTTGGCTGAGTTTGAGTATGAAGAAGGGAAAGGCATTATTAGACAGAGGTTTGAATAAAAGTGGTAATGAGATAAAAAGTATGAATGTGAAATATAACAAAAAATTATATAGATAATACAGAATATATTTTGAAAGGAAAAATAAAAAATGAACGAAGAAATAGAGGAGAGGGATATTCAAGAAGTATTTAAAAAAATTTCATCAAATGGAGAGTTAGTGAATATAAGTGGAATGAATTTCATGAATAAAACACCGAGAAAATTCTCTCATTTAAAAGCAGTTATACTACCTTATTTAGTGCCTGATGAAAATGGCGAAATATCTGAAATAGATATAATCGATAATTTGGAAAAAAGGTATTTAAGTATGTATGCTAGTTTAAATAAATCTAATTCAAATCTTGAAATGAAGTCTATGAAAACAGATGATAATAAAGTGATTGTTAATGATGGTTTATGTTTTCATAGTACATCGGGAACGTTGGATAGGTTAGAAAGTATATCAAATATGGGAATTCTTGCGTCGGAATGGTTTGGTGAGTTTGAAAGTGAGAGAGAGTGCTGTTTTTGTGTTACTTTGGATGAAACACATGATGGAAAATGTGCTAAACCTAATGAAAAAAGGAGTGTGCTTTACTTTGATATGGATAATCCAATTATGCAAGAAATATTAAAATATGATTATTTTAAATATGTATATTTGAAAAGAGAAAATCCGGATAGCTTGCAAAAAAATTTTTCTAGTGAAGCTCTGGAATTATTTGAGAAAGTAATAGAAGTAACATCAAAAGCTAGTAAGGGAATGAGAAAAGGGCCCCAAAGCATAGATTGGTATTGGAAAGCTATTCCAGGAGGTATACCACCACAGTTAATTAATGGTATAAGTATTTTTTCTCAGAATAAAGAGCTAATGCAAAATATAGACAAAATAACTCAACTTTTTCCTAATGCTACTATTTTTAATGAAAATAGAGAGGTGTTATACTTTGCACAAAAGGACAAAAATAGAATTATCAACGATAAGAAACATACTGCTGAAGAAATTGGTGCTGCAGCAAGTGAACACGCATTACCTAGAGATATAATAAATGCCATGCGAGTTATGGTAGAAGAAAAGGAAGTAATAAAAGATAAGGACGGTATTGAAAACGAATAAAAATGGGGGGATTAAATGTTAACTAAAGCGTATAGAGAAGCATATAGCGAAGTTTTAGATATATTAAATCATACTAGAAAAGAGGATGTTGAAAAAATATCTCCTAAATTTCTTCAATATTTAAAATCTAATTGTTCAAAAACATATGTTTCGAAACTGAATCATTCTGTTGATATAAAAAATATGAAATTAAATACAGAAACATGGGCAATTCTTGCTATAATTTATAGAAAATTTTGGTGTAATGAAGAGTAATTAAAGTTATTTGAAGAAAGACTAAAACATAATCAATGCTCATATGAACAAGCTAGAAATGGCTAAAAATTATTATTAAAATAAAATTAGAAAAAACATCATTAGAATATAGTCTAATGATGGCTTTTAATTTTATTTTTTTGAAAGCATAATGAATTTGTAAGCGTATACCAATGCAAAATTACTAATCTCAATTACAGGAATCATCCAAATCATATAAGGCGAAGCAGTTTGAAATACGTAGCCACTAAGAATAGTGGAAATACTAGGCATTGTAATTACACTTAATACTTTACTCCAACCTTTTAGGTTGATTGCAGAAAATATCAGTGCGGTGTTCACGATTGAACGTACAATCAGCTGAGAATTATTTTATAAAAACTATATTAAAATGATAAAAAGAAAAATGGTGTGTATGAAAAATGACCGCACATTATGCGATCATTTCACAAAAATTTTTTTGATATTTTACATGTATCTTGACAAAGGTAATATCAAATATACACACTTTATTTTTTTACGTTCTTATTTATTACATTTAATAGAATGTTTATTGTATATGAGATTTATGAATTTTGGCTTTTAACAGAGTATAGTTTATAAATCTCCAAAATCATCGGTTTGATCAACTTTATGTGTTTTACTATTACTTATAGGAGCAGTTTCAACAACTGAATCAGGAAAATCAATTTTCTCTGTATAACAGTTTTGCGTTGGGTTATGACTAGATTTAGGTAAATGTATTTTTTTTAGATTTTCGCATCCCCAAAAAATATTATAATTGGTACCTTCAACAATTTCAAAAAGTGTATCTGACAAATTAATTTCTTCTAAAGCAGAGCAGTTAAAAAAGGCATCTTTACCAATACTTTTCAAACTTCTAGGCAATTGAAATTTTTTAAGATTTTTACATTTCTCAAAAGCTTCAATGCCAATACTTTCGATAAGTGTGTTAGATAAATCAATTTCTTCTAAAGTAGAGCAATTAGAAAACACGCCACTATCAATACTTTTTAAAGAATTAGGAAATTGAATTTTTTTAAGATTTTTACATCCCGCAAAAGTATTAACGCTAATACTTTTAATAAGTGTGTTAGATAAATCAATTTCTTCTAAAGTAGAGCAATTACTGAAGGCAAAGCGCATAATTTGTTTCATACTCGTAGGTAACTGAATTTTTTTAAGTTTTTTACATTCCCCAAAAGCTCCAGTGAGAATATGTTCGATAAGTGTTTTAGATAAATCAATATCTTCTAAAGTAGAGCAACTAAAAAAGGCTTCGTTACCAATGCTTTTCAAACTTCTAGGCGATTGAATTTTTTTTAGATTTTTACAATACCTAAAAGCGCAATCGTCAATACGTTCAATGAGAGTGTTAGATAAATCAATATCTTCTAAAGCAGAGCAACTATCAAAGGCTTTGTTACCAATGCTTTTCAAACTTGTAGGAAATTTGATTTTTTTTAAATTTTTACAGTCCTCAAAAGCTTCAATGCCAATACTTTCGATAAGTGTATTAGATAAATCTATCTCTTCAAGGCCAGACATGAATTTAAAAGCAGAATTACCTAATTTTTGTAAAGTACGGGGCATATGTATTGATTTAATAGTGTTTACTAAATATTCTGTCTGTGTAAAAGAATCATAATCTTGAATCTTTAATATATGTTCTGATAATGAATTATTAATGCTTGTAATTCCTTCTTCGAAAACAATTTCAACAGAATTTTTATCTAATATTTTTTGTCTAGAATCATTTGGACATTTAAATAATTTTTTGTCTAATTTTGAAAAATGTTTATTTATTTTTATTAAATCTTTTTTGTTTATTCCATCTGGTTCTTTAGGATCATATCTTACAATAAATCTATGTTTAATATTTGAAATTTTGTCTAATTCCTTCTGTCTTTTTTTGTCTTGTAATTTTTGGAAAAAATTTTTCTTTTTTGCAGGAATTAAGATATTTTCTGTGTTTGTGTCGTTTGATTTTTCTTCTTTGCGAGGTTGTATATTTGCTTCAGGAAATTCTATTTGTGTAATAATTTCCCAAAGATGAATATCATTTATAGGTGTTTTTTCGTCATATATAAATTTATGTATAAATTCAGCAAAATCTGGTTTATTCCTATAAAACTCATCATTCATTTTTTCTTTTAAAGTTGTTATAAGGAATATTATCATATCTTCATCGAAGGTTTTTGAAAAATTTTCAGCTTCATCATATTTATTCTCTCTTAATAATCTAGTCATTGTAATATATTTTGCTTGTGATAATGTTTGATCAAATTCTTGCGATACAAAATTTAGTTCTTTAAATTTTTTTTCTACAATAGTAATTCCTTCACAAGTCTTAGAGACGTCTTCTAGTTGAATAGCTTTGTCTATAAATGCTGTTAGAATTTTTAAATGTTCATGATGAATATTATTTTTTGTTCTGTTAACTGGAACGTCAGATAATTGAGGAGAAGCTTTTTTATTAGTTAGCACATCAGTTATAATACCACTCGAATAAAGTGAAACTTGACTACTAAGTTCTGCAATTTTTAATTGTAAATTAATATCTTTGACCATATTACCTTGTTTATGCTCTAATTCTTTTCTTAGTTTTTTTAATGTTTGACGAAATGAATCAATATTTTTATCATCGTTTGATAGTTTTAGTATCATTATTTCAATTTCATCTAACTCTCTTTCCCAATTTTCCATAGTTTACCTCTTTTGTGTTAAAAATATTTTATCCTAAAAGAGCTCGTAATGAGCTTTTTAGGATAAATTTATATTTATCAAAATAATTTTAAAGCAATATAATTTTATTTCTTATCCGCAACTTCAGCATATTTTTTTAATTTCTCATTTACTAAATAATTTACTGTACCAGCTGGATATTGTCCATTTTTATTTTTCTTTCCAGCAGGAACTCCTGTTAGAAGTTCAATTCCCTCGTCTACAGTTTTAATAGCATATATATGGAACATTCCATCTTTAACTGCTTTTATAACTTCATCATTAAGATTTAAATTTTTAATATTTTGATATGGCATCATTATACCTTGATCTCCAGTTAATCCGCGAAGTTTACAAATATTAAAGAATCCTTCAATCTTATCCGTTAATCCACCGATTGCCTGTATTTCGCCTTTTTGATTTACCGAACCAGTAACAGCAATATTTTGCTTGATTGGTAATTCAGAAAGACTAGAAAGTATTGCATAAAGCTCTGTACTTGAAGCACTATCACCGTCAACGCCATTGTACAATTGTTCAAAGCAAATACTTGCAGCCAAAGATAAAGGTCTATCTTGTGCAAATTTTTCTCCAATGTAAGCAGATAAAATCATAACACCTTTAGAATGTGTTGTTCCGCTCATTTCAACTTCACGTTCAACGTTTACAATACCACATTTTCCAACATAAGTATTTGCAGTTATTTTAGCAGGTTTTCCAAATGAATAATCACCAATATTCATAACAGAAAGTCCATTTATTTGCCCAACTTTTTCACCTGTTGTATCAATCATGATAGTACCATTTTGTATCATTTCAACTAAACGTTGATCATATTTATTTACCCTTTGAATTCTTTCTTCAATTGCTTTTTTTACGTAATTTGCATTAACAACTTTGGCGCCTTCCATTCTTGCCCAAGTACAAGATTCTCCAAGTAATTCAGTAATTTCGTTTAATTGTGTTGATAATTTTGTTTGATTATCTACCATTCGTGAACAATATTCTATAACTTTTGCAACTGCACCAGCGTTGAAGTGAGGCGCTTTTTCTTTTTCACAGAAGTTATGAATAAATTGTGCAATTTTAAACATGTTTGATTCATTGCGAGGAGCTTCTTCGTCAAATTCAGCTTTTACTTTAAATAGCTTTTTAAAATCTTCATCATTATTTAAAAGTTGATAGTAAATATATGAAGGACCAACTAAAATCACTTTCATGTTTATTGGAATTGGTTCTGGTTTCAAACTTGAAATAGCTACTGTATTTAATTGATAATCTTTCAAAGTATCAACATGTATTTCTCTTGTTCTTAAAACTCTTTTAAAGCAATCCCAAATTAAAGGATTTGTAAGCAAATCTCTTACTTGAAGAACTATATAACCACCATTTGCTTTATGAATAAGTCCTGGTTTAATTAAAGTAAAATCAGTTTTCAAAACACCAAAAGAATTCTCATATTCTAACTTACCAAACAAATTATAAAAAGATGGGTTAGAATCTATTATCACAGGAGCACCTGTTAATTCACTATTATCAACAAATAAATTAACTTTGTATTTATGCCATGGTTTTTGAGTTTCTTGCTTTGGCATATTCATAGGTCCTGGCTTTTGCTCGTCTTCAATAAAATCATTCAAATTAGTCAAAATATCTTTTTGAACATTCTTTAAAAACTCTTGAACTTTAGCAAATTTTTTATATTTATTTCTAAGCTCGTTTACTTGGATAGTGACTGCAAAAAGAGCGATATTATTTTGCCAAGAGTTCATTTTTTCAGATGCTTTTTTCTCCATTTCTTTTATCTTAGTCATTGTATCAATTGTTTGTTGTTGAATCAAAACAGAGCGAGCCTCAAAATCATTTTTGGTTTTCTCATCTAAAGCATTAAATTCATCTTCAGATAATGTTTTTCCATTTATCATAGGCAAGAAATAAATACCGGATGATGTATTCTTGATTTCAAAACCTTGCTTTTGAGCATCTTTATTTAATTTCTCTATCATTCTAATTTTCTTTTCTTCAACATCTTTTTGAATATTAGCTTTCTCTTTTTCAAAATCTTGATTGTTGAATGCTGATTTAATTTCATTTTTTATAGTTTGAATAAATGAATCCATGTCATTTGCAAATTGTTTTCCAAGACCGGCAGGAAGTGAGATTGCTATAGGTTCATTTGAATTACTAAAATTATAAAGATAACACCAATCGTCTGGAACAGGTTTGCTTTTTGCAATTTCATTTAATTTGTTTCTTGCATAAATGGTTTTTCCAATACCTGTTGGTCCTTCTAAATATAAATTATAACCTTTGATATCAATATTAAGTCCGAACTCGATAGCCTTGATACCTCTTGCTTGTCCAATTGTTCCTGTAAATGATTCTAATTCTTTTGTTGTTTTGAATTTAAATGATGCAGGATCACATTCTTTTCTTAATTGCGTAAAACTTAATTCTTTTATTCTTGCCATAATTTTTTCTCCTTTGTTTTTTAAAATTCTTTTGTCATTAAAATAGCATCGTCGTATGTTCCGTCTGGATTTTTATAATACTCTTTTCGGATGCCATCTGACTTAAAACCAAAACTTTCGTACAACTTTTGTGCAGGAATATTATTTGCTCTTACTTCAAGTAGTATGTATGAAATACCATGTGTATTGCAAAGTTTAATCATTCCATTAACTAATTTTTTTGCGATTCCCATATGCCTAAATTCAGGATGAACAGCGATATTTGTTATATGACATTCATCAATAACAAACCACATTCCAATATATCCTACAATTTTATCATTTAGTTTGGCAACTAAGTATGTTGCTAAAATATTTTTTAATTCTTCTTCAAATGATGATTTTTGCCAAGGAACAGGGAAGGATTCTCTATCTATTTCATATACGCCATCTAAATCATCGATTGCCATTTTACTTATTACAATTTTTTGCATTTTCATCCAACATCCTTTCGGCTTGAGATTTTCTTAAGTATAAAGGATGTAAATTATCTACAGTATCAATTTCATTTTGATTGGCTTTATCTAATGCGGCTTTTGCAATTGATATAGCAGTTTGTTCATTTAAATGATGTGGCATAAATAAAGCATTTTCTCCAAATTCATTTTCAAATCTTTCTTTGAAAGAAACTGCACCATCGCCAACGAAAAGAATTCTTTTGTTATATTTTTTTAATTCGTCGACTAAGCAATCAATTGTATCGGTAATATAATCTCCAATCATTTCAGGATTAGTATTTACATTAAATAAAGCTGAATATACATTATCATTTTTTGCATCTAACACTGTACAAACAATACCGTTAAAAGTAGGAACGTTATATGCTAGTCCAACAAGTGAAGGTACTGATATAACAGGCTTATTTAAACTAATTGCAAATCCTTTAATTGTCGCAATACCAATTCTAAGTCCTGTAAAAGAACCAGGTCCAATACTACATGCAAATGCATCGATATCATTTAAAGTTAAATTTGAAAATTTATTTAGTTCGTCGACTAATGGTAGTAGTATTTGTGAATGAGTAGTTCCAATATTTAAATTGAAATTAGCTATAACCTTATTTTCGTCAATAACAGCAACACTACAGTTAGGACCCGAAGTATCTAGTGCTAATATTTTCATTTGTCAAACACCTCCGATAAAAAAGCATCATATTTTTGCCCTATAGAAACTAGTTTAATAATTCTTTTGTTTATATCTTCGTTATCTTTAGTGATTGATATTTTGATATATTCTTTTGGAAGATAACTTTCTATTTTTTCTCCCCATTCAATTAAGCAAACGCCTTTATCATAGAATTCTTCGCCACCAATAGCTAAGAACTCATCTTCAAAGTCGAATCTATATACATCAAAATGAAATAATTTTAAATCTTTTGTAAGTTCATGTTCGTTAACGATAGTAAAAGTTGGACTGCTTGCTTCATTTTCTTTTCCAAAATAGCTTAAAATACCAGAAACAAACATTGTTTTACCAGCGCCTAAATCGCCTGAAAGGACTAGAGTTTGGCCCTTTTGCAAATGTGGAGCTAATTTTTTTCCGAACTCTTTTGTTTCGTGTGTTGAGTAAGAATATAGTTCAATCATTTCAAAATCCTTTCTTATATTATATTATTCAAAGATATTTTATATCAAAAGACTGGAAAAGTAAACGGGAAACGTAGAAAAAACTATAGTTTTGGTTACTAGTCAGAATAAGTGTCTGAAAGCTGAGCGTAATGGTTGATAATACTTTTATCCGCAATAATTTGTCAAGGTAGTACGACTTCGTCGTCTCCACCTTGACAAAGCTGCTACTAAAAGTATTATCAACCATTGCTAACTGCTAGTAACAGTGTGAATGTCTTAAATTTTGAATAGTAACAAATTTATAGTAAAATATTGAATCTTTTGTAAAAAAATGTTAAAATATACTAAATAATGTGGCTGAGCTGACTTTATGAAAAACTAAATAAAGATTGGATGTGGTGTTATGAAACATGAAGATCTAATGAGGTTAAAAGAATTGCAACAAAAGGGGTTAATAACTGAAGAGGAATTTACGGACCGCTATGAAAGGCTATTACGTGCTAGTAATAGTACGCATTATCATGTTGAAAAAGATGAGCAACCTAGATTGTCTAAAATATATCATCACTATCATGATGATGTGCAACCTTATCATAAAACAAAGTCAAAATCTAAGATATTAGCAGGGTTGCTAGGAATTTTCTTGGGATGTTTAGGAGCGCATAATTTTTATACAGCTCATTATGGAAAAGGTTTTGTGCAATTGTTAATAACCGTTTTAAGTATGGGGTATTTTATAATTTTACCGATAGTTTGGGGATTGGTAGAAGGGGTATTAATATTATGTGGTTTAATACATGAAGATGGACATGGTGTTGAATTAAAATAAAATTTTGGATGATTTTGAAGATTAGTGATAAAAGCTCCGTCCCCTTTTATCACTTTTATGCAATCTCCGAGTTGGTTTTTAGTAACTCATTTAAATCATTTTGCATATACTTTAATAGTACTTACAAAAGAAGGAGGAGAACAAATGAAATTAAGTGAGCTTAAATTAGGAGATAGTGCGTATGTGACTAATATATCTAACGAATCTTGCATTTCAAGAAGATTGCTAGATATTGGTTTGATACCGGGAACAAAAGTTGAATGCGTTCTTGTAAGTCCAGCCCAAAACCCAAAGGCCTATATGATTAGAGGTGCTGTAATTGCAATTAGAAATGAAGACGCATTTGATATAGATGTTAAGTATAAAAGAGAGGGGTAGTATAATTTGGAAAGTATGGTAAAGATTGCGTTGGTAGGGAATCCGAATGTTGGTAAAAGTACTGTGTTTAATAGTCTTACAGGCATGAAGCAACATACAGGGAATTGGCCTCGGGAAAACGGTTGAGAGTAGTCAAGGAACATATGAATACAATGGCAGAAAGTATGAAATATACGATTTGCCTGGTACATATTCGTTGATTCCTCATTCTAAGGAGGAAGAAGTCGTTCAAGATTTTATTTGCTACCATGATTATGATTTGGTTGTAGTTGTATGTGATGCTGTATGTTTGGAAAGAAATTTGAATTTAGCGTTGCAAGTGCTTGCTATATGCAAGAATGTGATTATATGTGTTAATCTAATGGATGAAGCAGAGAAGAAAAAGATTAGAATTGATTTAGATGGTATAGCGAAAGAACTTAATGTGCCTGTAATCGGAATAGTGGCTAGAAATAAAACCGGTTTGCCGAATTTGTTGAAGACGATTGAAGCTGTTTCTAATATAAAAAATAGAAAATTTGCAGATGAGTTATGTACGCATATATCTGATGATAAAACTGCAAATTTTGTTATGAGAGCAGAAGAGATTTGTAGTAGACATGTGGTCTTTGAAAAGACAGATTATGCTAAACGAGATAGAAAAATAGATAAAATATTAACTAGCAAACTTACTGGCATTCCGATAATGATTT
Source organism: bacterium (assembly GCA_017482685.1). Taxonomy (GTDB): domain Bacteria; phylum Cyanobacteriota; class Vampirovibrionia; order Gastranaerophilales; family Gastranaerophilaceae; genus CAG-196. Next base: position 14,169 of record JAFUMP010000059.1, read on the forward strand.
TACTTTTGATAGTAATTTTTTGGATAACAATTTCGGCAGCTAATTATCCTTCTGAATTGCTTTTTAATTTCTTTACATGGTTTGGTAAAAAAATAACAAATGTGCTTGTATATATGAAATTACCAACGGTTTTGATAGAAGCTTTAATGAATGGTGTATATAAAGTTTTAACTTGGGTAGTTTCTGTAATGCTTCCGCCGATGGCGATTTTTTTTCCTCTTTTTACAATATTAGAGGATTTAGGTTATCTACCAAGAATTGCTTTTAATTTGGATAAAACTTTCAAGAAATGTCATGCTTGTGGAAAACAGGCTTTAACGATGTGTATGGGATTTGGCTGTAATGCTTGTGGTGTAACAGGATGCAGAATTATAGATTCTCCTCGAGAAAGATTAGTGGCTATTTTAACCAATAGTTTTGTTCCTTGTAATGGGCGATTTCCAACAATTATATCGATAATAAGTATGTTTTTTATTTTTGGAATGACCGGATTTATGGGCTCATTTACAGGTGTATTACTTTTAACAATAGTGATTTTAGTAGGAGTTGGAGCAACATTTTTCTTTTCTAAATTTTTGTCTAAAACATTTTTGAAAGGCGAGCCTTCATCTTTTACATTAGAACTTCCGCCTTACCGTACACCGCAATGGGGAAAAGTGATTATAAGGTCATTATTGGATAGAACTTTGTTTGTACTAGGTAGAGCAATAGTAGTAGCTGCTCCAGCAGGGTTAATTATTTGGATATTTGCAAATGTGAATATTGAAGGGATAAGTATATTAAATTATTGCACTAATTTTTTAGATCCTTTTGCAAGAATAATGGGCTTAGATGGCGTAATACTAATGGCATTTATTTTAGGTTTTCCTGCGAATGAAATAGTTTTTCCTATTATACTAATGACGTATTTATCTACAGGAGAACTTATTGAAATAAATGAAATTAGTGCGATGAGAGCAATTTTGGTGCAAAATGGTTGGACTTGGATTACAGCGCTTTGTACAATGACTTTCTCGCTTATGCATTGGCCGTGTTCGACTACGTGTTTAACTATTAAGAAGGAGACAGGAAGTTGGAAATGGACTGCGTTAGCGATGGCATTGCCAACGATTTCGGGAATAGTTATTTGTATGATTATAAATTTTGTGGGGTTTTTGGTAGGTGTGTAGCTTTACATTTTGATAAAATCATAGTAAAATAATGGTATCTTATTATGAAGGAGAAGCAAATGGAACATTATTATTCAAGTAATCCTACATCTGAGTCAAATGAGCGAATTATAGAATATACTATAAAAGAGAAAGAGTTTAAATTTATAACAGATAATGGAGTTTTTTCAAAAGCACATGTTGATTTTGCTACAGATTTTATGCTAAAGACTATTGTTACAGAGGTAAGAGGCGATGTGCTTGATTTAGGTTGTGGATATGGCGTAATTGGAGTTGTTGTTTCAAAATTTGGAAATACTAAAAAAATTACAATGTGTGATATAAATAATCGTGCTTTAGATTTGGCAAAAAGAAATGCTGACAAAAATAAAGTTCAAAATATTGAAATTATTGAATCAGATGGATTTGAAAATATTACTGGAAAATACGATACAATAATAACAAATCCGCCAATTAGAGCAGGGAAGGCAGTTATATATCAGATGTATAAAGATGCGAAAGAACATTTAAATGATGGTGGAACTTTATACTTAGTTATAAACAAAAAGCATGGTGCACCAAGCACGATAACTTATTTAAATGAGTTATTTGAAAATGTAGAAGTATTAGATAAAAAAGCTGGTTTTAATGTTATAAGATTTTAATAAATGAAATTTTGATTTTAGCTGTATATTAGGCTAAAATTCACTTTTGAAAATTACTTTGAAAAAAATTAAAAAAATTTCAAATTTTTCTTGACAGATTATAAAGCAGTTGTTATAATAAATATTGTTCGATGGAGATGCGGGTGTAGTTCAATGGTAGAATTCCAGCCTTCCAAGCTGATTACGCGGGTTCGATTCCCGCTACCCGCTCCAATAACGAATCTGTTCGAACTACAGATTTGATACAAAAATCATTCAGAAATGGATGATTTTTTTTGTTGCCAAAAAATATCATCCAAGAAAGGATGGTGTTTAAAAATGAATATTATTAAGCAAGAAATACAATTTGAGGAAAGTCTAAATCAAAGACTGGAGTTTATATGCGAGTTTTCTAATGTTACCCCTATCTTTATCAATGGTAGTATTAGAAAACTAGAGAAAACTAATCTTTCATATGTTGAGCCACATAGGGTAATTGTTAAAAATACCACATTTTTAGTATTCAATTATTCTAATGATGTGTATATTTCTAATTTAGCTAGAAAGATAAAACTCTCCGAATTAGAAGAATATTTAAAAAGCATATAAATAAAAGATTTGACATTTCTAAAAATCGTGATATACTGCAAGAAATAAACGTTTTGTGTTTATTTGTAAGGAGTAGTTGTATGATTTTGAAAGTTTTAAGAAAGTTGTATTTCATAATAAAAGATTTTAAGAGGTGTCAATGTACTGATATGGGTACTTTGGCTCCTCTTTTTTAGTTTATAGAAAAGGAAGTGATTAAATATGGATATTGAAAAGAAAAAATGTGGATTGTACTTGAGAGTATCTACAGAAGACCAAGCACGAGAAGGCTTTAGTTTGCCAGAGCAAAAGGAACGATTAGAATCTTTTTGTAAGTTCAAAGGATATGAAATTATAGACTACTATCAAGATTCTGGAATAAGTGCAAAAACTGGTAATCATAGACCAGAGTTTGAAAGACTAAAAGATGATATTAGAGCTAAAAGAATAAATACTATTGTTGCCTTAAAATTAGATAGAATAACAAGAAGTATTTACGATTGGGAAAATTTAATGACATTTTTAGATGAAAACAATGCTTATCTAGATTGCGTAAATGACGAAATAAACACAACAAGTGCCAACGGTAAGATGATTTCAAGACTTTTAATGAGTGTTAGTCAAAACGAAATCGAAAGAACAAGCGAAAGGACAAAGATTGGTATGGCTGGTGCAATTAAGAACGGACATATTCCTCATAAAGCTCCACTTGGCTATAAACATGAAAATAAGAAATTAGTAATTGATTATGCTACTAAAGATATAGTAATTAGAATATTTGATTTATATTATACAGGCTTATCTTATCAGAAAATAAGTAATCTATTTAACAAAGAAAAAGTATTAGGAAAAGATAACTGGTATGATTCAACTATCGTGGGTATTTTAGAAAACGAAATATATAAAGGTGACTTTGTTCACGGAAAGAAAACAAAACACCCTACTTACTACAAAGATGTAGTTGAGCCAATTATTTCAAAAGAAATGTGGGACGATTGCCAAGTTCAAAAGAAGAAAAATTCAAGAAGTTATAAAAGAACACTAACATATCTATATCTTCAAAAACTAAAATGTCCTAAATGCAATCGAATCTTAGGTGGTAAAGCAACTACAAAGAAAAATGGTAATACTTATTTCTATTACTATTGCAATGACTGTAAGATTCAGTTCAAGGAAGATGTTATAAACGATTATTTCAATCAATTTATAGAAGAATTAGTTGAGTATGATTCTGTTGTTAATCAATTCTTCTTGCCTATGATAAAGCAAAAATTCGATGAGCCTAAAGAACAACTAGAAAAGGAAATAAATAACCATAAAAACAAACTAGAAA
>JAFUMP010000060.1 GCA_017482685.1 bacterium
CTCCTATCAGCTTCTCTATGTTATCTGGTGCTGGTTTAATTAAAGATACAAAATTAGAAAAAGTTCATGTTCACACTACATCTTATGCTTATGTAGGTACAGGTGCTGAAATTGATTTAACTAACGCTCTAGGTCCTAATGAAGAAATCTGTGACACTGCTCCTATCTTTGTTATGGTTACAGAATCTGATGGTTCTTTAACTGGCGAAAGAATTAAGGTTAAAGTAGATTCTACAAAGAAGAAACTTGTTCCTGCAGAAGGTGATTCTTTTGGCGCTGAAGGTAAGACTGTTATGGTTGACTTCTATGTATTAAGAGCAACTACTAGTGTTTCTGAGCTTCAGATTGATGCTGAAAACTTTGCTGGTTACTACTATGTTGAAGCAGATACATTATTTAGACGTCAGGCTGATGGTGTAGACTATCCTGCAAACATTACATTACCTAATGTTAAGATTCAGTCTAACTTTACATTTGCAATGGCTTCTACTGGAGATCCTTCAACATTTACATTCACAATGGATGCTTTCCCTGGATACACATACTTTGATCAAACAAAGAAAGTATTATGTGTAATTCAGATTGTTGAAGAAGCAGAGGTTGGAAGCAAAGACATGCACACAGTAATGGGTCATGTTGAAGATGAAGCTTGGGATGACATCCTTGATGATGCAACAAGCGATACTTCTACAGAAGGTTAATTTTTAGGGGAGGCTTTTAAGCCTCCCCATTTTTTTTATTTATTTTGTGAGGTGGTTAAAAATAGTTGAAAATGTATTAAACCCTATTTTAAATAAAACAGCTAACGATTATTCTACAAATCCAGTTGTTAAACAATTTCAAAATCATGCTCAAAATATTAAAAAATTACAAAATGATTACAATTCTTTAAAAGTTCAAGCAGAAAGTGCGTATAATTCTTTAACTAGACTAAGACAACTTCAAAACACAATGGATAGTGAAGAATATCTTTCTCCTCAAGCTGTTGTTAATATAGTTTATAGAAATAAAGTTAATCAAAGACAAACAGATGAAATTGTAGTAAAGCAATATTTAGATAATTTAAAAAAATGGGGTATTTTAGCTTATTCTGAAATAGTATCTTTTAGAGAGTTTATTACTAATGGACAACAATTGCAATATGATATTGAGGATGGTCAAACTCATTTATATAGATTAAATGAAGAACAATATTTAGAAATGTTATCTGGAAAAAATGCAAATTTATTTACAAGAAATCAAAAATGGGATAAAGTAACTCCAGATACATTGGCGGAAATACTTTCTTTGCAAATTGTAAAACCTTTAAATGAAAGATTTGAATATACTACATTTATAGGCCGTTCTAAAGATAGTTTACAAAGATTTATTTATGATAATTATAGTAAACAAAAATATCAAAATGAAAAAATTTATGATTCTCGTTTATTTGAGATCTATAGTCAAGTAAGATATAAAGTGTTTTCTGATTTTCATAAAGAAAATTTAGAAATGCCTATTCCAGAAGATATTTTTGCTCCAAAAGAAAATGAAACTAGAGATTTTATTAATAGTTATATAGATGCAAAAATGCATAAAGATAATATTGCTTTTTATAAAATGGGTGACTCTATAGAAAATGCTAATGTTTTAATAGAAAATAAAAGAGTCGGTGCAGGAATTTCAATTAGAACTATAAAAAATGCAATTGAAGCTCTTTATGAGTTAGTTAATACTCAAAAACCAACTAAAGCATTTTTACGATCAAAATTAAATGAAATTTATATTCAGCAAGGTAAGTCAACTTTTGAAAAAAGTATTACAGATGGGGCAGCAAAGAAAGCTAAAGAAGGAATTGAAGATATTTTAAAACAAATGGATAGAAGAGATATAAAATTTATTTTTACATAAATAAATATATCACTTGACAAATTTAAAAATTTGTTTTATAATTATTATAGGAAATAAAGTTTGAGATAAAAGGAGATTAAAATGGCAAAAGTAAGTTATGCTAATTTAAAATTAAAAACAAACAAAACTATTAAATGTTTTGAATTTATGGGACAGGAAATTGAAGTATTACAATATCTACCTGTTGAAGATAAATATGATTTAATTATGATTACATGTCAGAAGGCGGAAGAAAATGGAATTTATAATTCTCTTTTATTAGATATGTACTTTAATTTAAATTTAGTATATATGTATACAAATATTTCATTTACTGAAAAGCAAAGAGAGAATGAGTTAAAGATTTATGATGCTTTAAAGAGCAATGGATTTTTTGAAGGATTCTTTAGTGCAATAAACGAAGAAGAATATCAAGAATTACTTGGATATATTGAAGAATTGGTTAAAGATAATTTAATTTATAAGAATACTGCGGGTGCAGTTATTCAAAGTATTATCCAGGATCTTCCTAAAAATGCGCAAGCCGCCGCAGATATTGTAAATTCTTTTGATAAGAATAAATATCAAGCTGTAATTGATTTTGTTACAGCAGCTAATGGTGGCCGCAACATTGAAACAAATTTATAAATAAGAACAAAACTCTTTAATATTTTTAATAAATTTTTAAATATTGAAGATTAATAGGTCGGAATAAATTAATTAAAATGCCTTTACTATTATATAGGAATAGTAAAGGCATTTTTTTATTACATGAAAATGTATTAGGAGGAACAAGGATATGGCGGTAAATGGAGGTAATATTCAGTATTCAGTCAGTTTTAAAACTGATAAAGCTGGATTAAGCGAAATTAAAACTCTATTACAACAAATTCAAACCCAAGCTAGTCAAGTATCTGGTGGAGATAAACTAGCTAAAGAGTTCCAAGAGTCTGCAAGAGCCGCAAAGCAATTAGAGACTATTTTGGATGGGGCTTGGAATAATAAATTACAACAATTAAATTTAAGTACATTAAATAATAGTATAAAAACTACTTATGGAAGTGTAGGTAATTTAAAAAAATCTTTAGAGCAAAGCGGTGCCGCAGGTTCTAGAGCTTTTAATAAATTAGCTTCAGATGTTTTAAATACTAATTTACAATTAAAACAAAGTAGTAAGTTTTTAGATGATATGGCAACCTCTTTTGCTAATACAGTTAAATGGGGTATTTCATCTAGTATTTTTAATAGCATGACATCAAGCATTCAAAAGGCTTGGGGTTTTACTAAAAATTTAGATTCTTCTTTAAATGATATTAGAATTATTACTGGAGAGTCTGCTGAAAAAATGGAAGAATTTGCTGTTAATGCAAATAAAGCTGCAAAGAATTTAGGCGCAAGTACTCTAGATTATACACAGGCAGCTTTAATTTATTATCAGCAAGGTTTATCTGATGAAGAAGTACAGGCTAGGGCGGAGACAACTTTAAAAGTTGCTAATGTAACCAGTCAAGCAGGTGCGGAAGTATCAGAACAATTAACAGCAGTGTGGAATGGTTATAAAGTTAGCGCGGAAGAAGCTGAACTTTATATTGATAAATTAGCAGCTGTAGCTGCAACTACCGCATCAGACCTGGAAGAATTAAGTACAGGTATGAGTAAGGTAGCATCCGCCGCATCAATCATGGGTGTTGATATTGATCAATTAAATGCTCAATTAGCTACTATTGTATCAGTAACAAGACAGGCACCAGAATCTGTAGGTACTGCATTAAAAACAATTTATGCTCGTATGGGAGATATTGAAGCAGGATTAGATTCTGAAACTACTCTTGGTACTTATACTGAAGAGATGGCGGCAATGGGTTACAATGTTCTTGACGCAAATGGTAAGTTAAGGGATATGGGCGAGGTTGTTGAAGAAATTGGTGGTAACTGGAAAAATATGACCCGTGAACAACAGTTATCATTATCTCAAACAATGGCAGGAACTCGTCAGTATAACAATCTATTAGCATTATTTGATAACTGGGATATGTATACTAATGCTCTTGAAACTTCCGCTAATGCTGCAGGAACGTTACAAGAACAACAAGATACTTATATGGAGTCTACAGAGGCTCATTTACAACAAGTAAGAACAGAATTACAAAGAACTTATGATACTTTAATTGATAATGGTGGTATTAATGAAGTTTTAGATGTTTTTACTGGAGCTATTGATATTTTTAATGATTTTATTGAAGGTATTGGCGGCGGAACTGAAGCATTGATTTATTTTGGTTCAATGGTAGGTAATATCTTTAGTAAACAAATTGCAGGTGGAATTAATACTGCGATTGAAAATTTTAAAGTTTTAAAAGAAAATTTAGCTTCTAAAGAAACTAAAGAAGATTTTGCTAATTATGTTTTAGGTCAAACTAAAGAACAAATTAAACAACAACATTTAGCTAGTGGAGATGGAGATATTACTCAAATTGGTGGAAAAACTAATGATAGTGCTCTCCAAAAAGAAGCTGAATATGCTTTAAAAACTTTAAATCTTCAAAAAGCTTTAACTCAAGAAGAATATATTCAATTTACTAATGCTCAAAGGGAAATTGGATTAAAAGAACGTGAAATTCAATATTTAAATCAATATAAAACACTTTCAGAAAGTATTTTTGAAACTGAAAATGCAACAGTAGAAGAATTTGAAACTGAATTATCAAGAAGTCAAGAATCTTTAGAACAAGAAAAAGAAAGAATGAATTTTCTCCAAAGAGAAATGGAATATTATTTAAAATTTGGAGAAACTGAAGAAGATCGTCAAAATGCTTACTATGCAATGGATGAGATTATGGATGGTCTTTTATTGACTGAGGAAGAAGTTTATACAATGAGAGAAATTCAGACTCAGTCAATTTTTGATGAAAAGTTAACTGAAGAACAAATTGCAGAAGTATTAAAAATTCAAGAGCAAGTTTTAAATAGACAAAGACAAAGAGTAGCTGATTTAAAGCAAGGAGCTGAAGGAAGAAAAGCTGCAGAAGATGGAACTCTTGATAAATTAAAACAAGAGCAAGCTGCTAGAGAAAAACTTCTTCAACAACAACAGCAACAAAAAGAAAAACAACTTCAAATTCAAAAAGCTGTTCAGCGGACTAGCGCATTTATTCAAGCGGCGACTGCGATAGTGGGATCTTTGAATACAATGTTTGATGAATCTGCAACTGGCGCAGAAAAAGCTAATGCCGCATTCTCAGGAATTACTGGAACGGCTTCTTCAATTTTTAATTATTTTGCTCCTGGTTCTGGAATTTTAGTTCAAGGGATTGCTTCTTTAGGAAAGGGAATTCTTGAATTAACAGGACTTTGGGATAAGTTTGAAGATAATTTTAAATCTACAGAAGAAAAAATGGAAGAGCTTCATGAGCAACAGCAAAAAATAATTTCAGATATGAAAGAATATAAATCTTCTATTTCTTCTCTTGAAGAGATGGCGGAAGAGTATGAAAAATTATCTGAAAAAGCTGGGGAATACGATGCTAATATTTCAAGTTTAACTGAAGATGAGCGAAATAGATATAATGAAATTAAAGATGCTATTCTTGAATATAATAGTGAAGCTTTATTAGCTTATAGTTCTGAAGGAGACGCAATCCTTAAAAAGAATGAAGGTATTAAAGAGACTATTGAATTATTAAAAGAACAGTATGAACTTGAAGCAAAACAGGCATTTTTAGATAATTTTGAAAAAACTCAAGATGTAAAAGAGAATGAAGTTAAAGATGCTAAATCTAGTTTAAATGCAGCTGAAACTTATCAAAAAGATTTAGAAGATATGGATTTGGAAGGAATTCAAAATGAAAAAATATTGGATTCTTTTATCAGTCTAGATAACGCTAATTTTGAAGGAAACACAGCAGTAATTGATTCAATTAATGAACTTCGAGAGGCATATAATAAAGGAAATTTAACAGAAGATGCTATTAATGATTTTATAACAGATTTAGAGTCACAAGACTTTCTATCTGAAAATTCTAAAGATCAATTAATAGAGGCTGCAGAAGTTTTAAGAGATCAAAATCTTAATTATGCTGAAAATATAAAAACTGGTGCTGAAGAAGCTGTTCAAATTGCTCAAGAAGGTTTAAAAGAATCTTATAAAATAGATCCATCTTCTAATCTTAATGCTTTAAA
>JAFUMP010000061.1 GCA_017482685.1 bacterium
CTGAACAAGAAGAAACGACTACATTAGAAGTTAAAGTAGACAGAAACGAAATTCCAAATTATACAGGGAAAGATGCTGTTGAAAAAAGTCGCTTTAGTGTGACATTAAATAAACAATCTGAAATTGTTGAATAAAAAGCTATGATACAAAAAAAAACAAGGGATGACTTTTAGTCATCCCTTGTTTTTTTTTTGTATCATAGCTCTAAACATTATTTTATAAAATTACAACACCTTTTGTAAACTTTTGTAACAATATTTTCAAAAACATTAAAGTTTTTGAAAAAAATGCCGTAATACATGTCAAAGACAGTTTAATAAAAAGGAAAAGGAGAACTCAACTATGGGTATGTCAGCATCACAAGCAAGGTTATTAGGCCTTCAAGCAAGACAATCAAACCTTGAATACCAAGGTCAACAAATTAACCAAGAAAGAACAATTCTATCACAGCAATGTACTGCATTATATAACAGTTTGTTAGCAATGCAAGTACCAACACCTCCAAGTACACAAGACTATACTACTATTGAGTATTCAGGAGTAGATGGTGCTACTAACTTTACATTAGGTACAGTTAAACCATCTGGTGAAAATTATAATGTTGAAATTAAAACAACTCACACTGGTAATGCTCTACAGTCAGATTATGGTTCAAAGGTGGTTGGTAAAGCTGGTGAAACAATGAAAGGTTCTTATGTTCCTACTACTGTATCAACTCCAACAGGTAATTTTAATCGGCTTCCTGGTAGTAGTGAATATAGAGAAGGTGATATTTATTTGAATGAAAAAGACGGTGTATTAGGCAATGCTGTTTCACAAGGCGCTAAAATTGAGGATTACATGGTTTTGGATTCAGATACCGGTGTATATACACAAGCAGCTGGCGAGTTTGATCCTTCTAAAACTTACTATAAGAAAACTTCAAAAGCAGATTATGACAAACTTGAGGAAGCAGGAAGAGCAGACTACGCTCATTTAAGAGAAGATGTTGAAACTTCAGGTGTTACTATTAAAGCAGATGAATTAAGCATCTATTATGTTAAAAACGGGGATACTGTATCTCAATTAAGTGCTAATTCTCCTTATGTAGATAAGAATAAAGACGGTACTTTTACCCTTAAAGCTTTACCAGCAGGAGCAACATTGTTCCAAAAAGGTAATGGCTCAGATGAATTAAATAATCCGAATGCTGGAGCAACTACAGTTGGCGGTAATGTAGTTTATACTTTTGAAGATGCAAAAAAAGAGTTTCCACAATTCTCTTGGAGCGGTTATGAAGAAGCTATTAAAAACTCTTTTGGTACTTCTTCTGAATCACTAGATGCTGACGATTTCTATGTATACATAGAAACAAATGATTCAGGAGTACAATCAGTAAAATTCACTCTAAGAAGTGATGTTGGTGAAAATGGACAGATAAATGACGGATTTGCTAAAACTTATTCATTCACTCCAAATGGTTCATTTACAAGCTCAACACCTACAGATGGGTGTAAGTTAGAATTTGATACTCAAGGTCGTATTACAAAAATAAGTATTCCACAAACAGATACCGAAGGTAAAATAACAGGCTATAGAGATATTGAATTAAAAGCTGCTAAAGTAACTGACGAAGCTGCATATCATGATGCAATGAATGAATATGAATATGCTCAATATGAGTATGATAAAGCACAACAAGAAATTAATGCTAAGACTGAAGTTATCCAACAAGAGGATAGAAACTTAGAATTAAAACTTCAAAGACTTGATAACGAAAGAACTCAGATTACAACAGAAATCGAAGCAGTAGAAAAAGTTATTCAAGAAAATATTGAAAAATCATATAAAACATTCTCAGGCTAAGGTTTGATAATGTAAACAAATTGTATCCCCTGTTAAGGGAGAACACCAGCCGATAACAAATCGAGAGCCCCTAACGGGGCTCTTAATTTTGTCATTTTATTTCTTTTTAGCTTTTTCGCTTCTTGTTCTCACTGAAATCTTAATTGGTGTTCCAAAGAAACCAAAAGCTTCCCTTAGTTTATTTTCTAAATATCTTTTATAATGTTCTTTTATTAGCTCTTCATTATTTGCAAACAATAAAAACATTGGTGGATGAGTTGCAGCTTGAGTTGAATAAAGAATTTTAAGTCTTTTATTACGAATTGTTTGTGGTGGATTCAAGGCATAAGCTTCATTTATAACTTTATTCAAAAGCCCAGTAGAAACACGTTTTGTGCATTCGTTATAGACTTCTTCCACTCTTGTAAAAATGTTATTTAGTCTTTGATGAGTAACTGCGCTTATGTATATTTTAGGTACATAGTTTAAAAATGGAATTTCGTGTTCAATCATCTTTTCAAATTTATTAATAGTATTTGATTTTTTATCTTCAATTAAATCCCATTTATTAATTGCAATTACCATACCTTTTCCAGCTTCTGTGATAATTGAAGCGATTTTTTTATCCTGATCAGAAATTCCATTAACAGCTTCTGTAGCATCAATTACCATCAGCGCAACATCACATTCTCTTATAGAACGGATAGCTCTGTCCACGGCAAATTTTTCAACACCATAATCAACTTTAGCTTTTTTTCTAATTCCAGCAGTGTCAATTATAACAAATTCTCTATCATTATATGTTAAGCGAGAATCAATGCTATCACGAGTTGTACCTGAAATATCTGATACAATTACACGCTTTTCACCTAGCAAAGCGTTTACAATTGAAGATTTACCTGCGTTTGGTCGGCCGACTATCGCAATTTTTATTGTAGAATCTTCAGTTGTTTCTTCGTCAATTTCAAAATCTTCGGTAATTTCTTCTAATAAATCACCAACACCACCGGAGCCATGTAATGCTGAAATTGCACGAGGTTCACCAATGGCTAGAGAATAAAAATCACTCAACATTGTGATTTGATTGCTAGAATCAACCTTATTTACAGCAAGATAAACGGATTTGCCGGATTGTCTTAAAATGTTTGCAATATCTATATCTACAGGAGTTGCACCTTCAATTCCATCAACGATAAATATGATTTTTTCAGCTTCTTCGCAAGCAATTCTTGCTTGATCATAAATAGAAAGCATAATTTCGTCTTCATCTCCAGGAATAATACCGCCTGTATCAATTACAGTAAATTGTTTATTTTGCCATTCAACATCGAAATAAATTCGGTCTCTTGTAACTCCAGGGAGATCATCAACAATAGATTGACGTTTACCTACAAGACGATTTACGAATGTTGATTTGCCTACATTTGGGCGTCCTACGACTGCTACTACTGGTTTCCTTTTCATAAAAGTAATTCTAACATAAAAGTAAAATTTTGTAACAAAATGCTTAAATAAACTTTAAAAAAGTTTCTAAATATAGTTTAATATATACTATGGTATGTATTGTGTTATAGATTGATTACATAGAGGCGGGTTTAGATCCGCCTCATTTTTTATGTTATTTATTTTTAATATATCTAGAGATTTCAGCTTGTATTGAATTTGCTTTTATAATGTATTTTGAGAGTTGTTCGTATTTATTAATATTTTCTCCGTAAGGAATATTTAACGAGATTAACTCATCAACGCTTCTGTTTAGGTTTTCTAATTTTGCAAGAGATTTTTTTATTTCAAATATTGCCGAAAGCTGTTTTGGCATCTTAGAAATAATAATATCAGAAGTTTCTGCGAGTTTGTTTTGTATAAATTGAAATTCTTTTTTATATTTTCCACCAAATAAATTTAGCACTTTATCGGAAATTTTTCCTGATAAGGTTTTGTTATTATAGATTGCAAGAAGCGCTCTATAATCTTCTTCCAAAATAGATTTTCTATAGTTTAATTCTTCGATTAAATTATAGTCCCCAATTTCTTGAGCTGAAACTAATTGGGCATCTGTAGATTTTAAATCTTCTTCCATTCTAGAAATTTTGTATTCAAGTTTAAAAATGTCGTCACTTACGTCTTTATAAGCATCTTCTTTAAGTAGATTAAAGTCATAATCATTTAATCTTCTTGCTGTTTCAGAAGAAGATGGTATTGGGTTTTCAAAAAAAGTCGCATCATCAGCAAGAAAAAAATTGTTTTCTTTTGCGGATGTTTTTTTTATACCTTCGAATATGTCTTTTTCATTTTTTTGCATAAAAATATTATACTAGAAAGTATTTATTAAGCCAAATATCGTGAAATTTCTTTTTGTAATATTTTTGCTGGGTAATAGTCTGGCAAGATGCTGAGACATTCATCTAAATAAAAATCAGCTTTTTCATACTCACGGGTTTTAATATAATATTTTGCAAATAAAAAATGTAGTTCCGGGTCGTTATAAAAAATGTCTTTAGATTTTTCTAGGTATTCTCTTGCAGATTTGTATAATCTATTTTCAAACATTACACGAGCAACGTATTTATAAGTTTCTTGATTTATGTTTGCTAATAATTCTAGTGAGCCAAGAACTTGTTCTACAAAATCGATTTTTTCATTCTTGATTAAAAAGTCTAAATCAATTTCAAGAAAATTTCTTATTTCAAAATATGTCGGAAAATTTTCTATGTAGCCAAGTAAGATATTTGTTAAAGATATTCCCCATCTAGCTCGAGGAGAATCTAATGTCTCAAAAATTCTTTTAGCAGAAATAAAATCTCCTTCTAATATTGTTAAATAGGCGTGTTCAACACTACCTGGTAAGATTTTTTCTTTTTTAATTTCTGAAAAAAAGAACATTAAAATCCTTAATTATCTTTTGTTTGTTTTTTTATAATAATTTTTTTAGATTTCTCAGACTTTTCAATCTCAATTTCTCCAGCTTCGGAAGTCGGTTCCAAGCGATCGTTTAATTTTGTCTGTTCATTCTTTAATAAGTTAGCAACAGAATCTACAGAGCTTACATCAGTGTTCTTACCAACTAAGTTTGCTAATTTGATTTGGTAGTAAATCTCTTCTCTATAGATTTTTACATCTTTATCTGCTTCAATGGCAATCTTGCATTGACCGTTTCTTGACTCAACAACAGTTATGACAATATTGTCATTTATCATTATTTTCTGACCATTTTTTCTTGAAATTACAAGCATTTTTAACCTTAATTAACCTTTTTTAAACAGTGGGAAACTTATATCATAACCAGAGCCGGATAAAATGGTTTGCCCCGCTAATAGTGAATCTAAATTAAATACAATCGGAGCAAGCAGATTTATTGTCGTAGCTTGTGGGTTGTCTTGAGGTATTGAAGCAATATTCATAACCAAAAGACTCTCAACATCTTTTATCTTTAAAGCATCGACTACATTATCTTGCAAGTCGATTGAATAATCTAAATCCATGTTAAATACTGATACTACAGGAAAAGCAAGCGCAGGGTCTTCAACTGATTGTAACCATTTAAAGAAGCCATCCTTGTTTAAATCCAATATTACAAAATCTCTTAATTCATTGAAGCCGATGATTGGAAGTACAAACCTAAATATACGTTCCTTCTCTACTTCTATTTCTCCAAATCTAACTGTATTAATTTTCATTAACTAAACTAACTTTCTAAAATCCTTGTGCCATATTATTTGTTAATAAAGCTTGTATTAATTGTGGATTCATACTAGCACCACCCATTAAATTAAGCATTGAATTCTGTTGCATTCCATTATTTGTTAACATTGAGTAATCAATATTATTTCTTTCTAAAAGATTGCCAAATCCTGCATTCTGTAGAACTCTTATAGCAGCGACAACTTCTTCATCAGTTGGAACGCTAGAAAAATTCTTGTATTCTTTGAATTTTTTAGGATCTATATCATCTGAATTGTTCATTTCTCGCATAAAGTTCTCGATTTTTAATCTTTCAAAATCACTTTTTACTTTTTCAGAAAATTTGCCAGAAGCTTTGTTTAATATAAATTCATCATCTGCGCTATCAAACATTGATTCTTCACATTTATCTGGTGTTTCAATGCATCTTTTACCTTTTTTTGCATAACGAGTTAAATTATTTGATTTAGGCGAAAGTGTTATAGCTCTTTCATAATTTTGAATAGCCTCGTCTTTTCTTCCTAACTGAGCAGAAGCCATGCCTAAATAATAATATACAAGAGGGTTTGAAGGATCTATTTTAACAACTTCTTCTAATTGAGTATAACAACCTACGTAATTCCCCGCTTTATACATCTGAATAGCACTACTTAGCTCGTTACTAACTGTAACTTTTGAGTGAGCGATATTTATGGTTGAAAATAAAACTAGAACGCTTAAAGCCATTAAAATATTCTTTTTCATAATAACCCTTCTATTTAAACTTGTTTTTTATAATATACATTAGAAAATCTTTCTAAGCATACTACATATAATTGAATTATACAATATTTTTATAATGATAACAAGAGCGGAGTCAATAAATAGTCTACAAGTTCTTTTTCAAGAGTGACGTTGTATAAATTATTAATTTCTTTTATAAAGTAGCAAGGACTTGTTACATTAATTTCAATAATTTTATCATCAATAACATCTAATCCAGCCATAAAAATGCCCATTGAATTTAGTTTTTGAGCTACAGGTGTAAATCTATTTAAATCTTCAATTGTAAGATTGGATTTGACGAGAAAATTGTCACTATGTGTATTAAATTTAAAATCATCACCGCTAGGTAGCTTTTTTATGCAATATGGTAAAACTTTATCTCCTAAAGTGAGGACTCTAGTATCTCCTTTTTTTACATTTGGTATAAATTCTTGTACCATAGCTAACGTGGTTTCATTGTTTGTTAATGTATTAATGATTGTTCTTGTATTAGGATCGTTTTCATGAAGATACATAACGCCTGAGCCAAAACAACGATTTAGTGGCTTTAGTACAATTTGTTTATAAATCGCTAGGAAGTTTTCTATATCATCTCTTGAAGCTGTTACTATGCAATTAGTCATATACTCTTTGAAATATAAACTGTGTAATTTTTCGTTAAAGCTTCGAATGGATTTAGGAGAATTTATAACTGTTGTATTGACGAAATCAAAAATATACGTAGCGTTTATATAATCAATATCAACAGGCGGATCAGGTCTAAACAAGACTAAATCAAAACTGTTAATTTCTTCATCTATAAGCTTTTTTTCATAAAAAATATTGTTATTATTTTCAAAACACTTGTAACATTTTGAATATGCAATATTGTTTTTTAAAGACAACATTGGGATAGTTGCTATATATACATCAGTGTTTCGTGCTAAAAGTTCTTTTATAATCCAAAAATTTGTAACAAGATTATTAAATTCAAAATATTTAAGTTCGATTTTATCAATAATAAAAAGAATTTTTCTCATTTTTAAACCCTCTATAAAGATATTATTAAGCTTAATATACCACAATTTTTTTTAATATACTTAATTTGGCTAATCCTGTTTATATTATTTAAAAATTATAAATTAGTTCAAGAAGTAATCGCAACTTAGAGGTAATTACATAGCTTCAACAGCGCATGCTCGAGTTCTAGAGTTATGGAAAAACTCTCATAAAAGACAAAAAACAATTTTGAAACAACGAAATGTCAGAGTTTTTATTGAAAAATATTTACAATATGGCTATTCACCAGCAATAATAAGTCATTTGTTAGAAGAACGTTTTTGCGAAAAAGTATCGCATGAAACTTTATACATATACATTTATTTCTCCCCGAAGGGATTAAAAAAATATTTATTGTATATTAGAAAGTAATTACTTTAATTTTGAAAATTTTTATAAAAAATAACAGACCGATGAAAATCTTTTATTATATGACACCCAAACAAAAACTTCAATATTTTGGTGTTGCAATTGCTTCTGGAACTCATCCTGCACCTCAATTGTAAATAATTGTAACAAAATGCCGAAATTTATTAAAGTTTTTCAAATTTAATTCAGGTAATGTTTATACACCAACAGCTCAAGTATTAAATGCATCAGGCGCAAGTGGAGCCAGTACATCATCTGGAGCTTCTGGAGCGAGCGCATCGAGTGCAAGTGGAACTTGTACATCATCCGGTACAACAGGAGCTAGTTGTTCTAGTACAATTACTGCAACATCTAATGCCTCAACCTTTTTTACACAAACATATACTGCTTATGTGCCCAATACAGGTTCTGTATCAGTTACAGGAACTGTTATTGTATCGAGTGTTAATACACCAACTAATAGTGTAACTGCTTCTCCTAACATAACTGCAACAGCAGCAGTAATGACC
>JAFUMP010000062.1 GCA_017482685.1 bacterium
ACATGAAAGGTGAGTGTAAAACCTTTGCAACAAATCTTGGAATGTTCAATTCAAGCGTGAAATAGAGGTATAAAAAATGCTTAGCATAAATACTGATCTTTCAGGTTTAATCATTCAGAATATTATGACATCTTCTAAAGCCAAGCTCAATCAAGCGATTGAGCGTATGAGTACGGGCTATAAAATCAACCACGCAAAAGACAACGCAGCGAACTACAGTATTAACACAGAAATGACGAGCAAACTCTGAGCTTACAACGTAGCGGCAGACAACGTATCTATGGGCATAGACCTTGTAAATACAGCAAGTGGCTCATTAGACTTGATATCAAAACAATTGCAACGAATGAGAGATTTAACTATCCAAGCTTCAAATGGCGTTTATGGTACAGAATCTATTAGTGCAATGCAAGACGAAATAGATGCACGTTTTGCAGAAATAAACTGCATAATAGATTCAACAGAATATAATGGCTTAAAACTTCTAGGAGAAAGTAATCCGCCCATGGAAGAAACAGGTTCATTTATAAATGATGTTGAACAGTTAACTGAAGAAGAAGCTATAGCCAAAGGATACACTATAATTAAAACTGCAGACGATTTGCAAGCAATGAATAATAATCTTAATGGTAAATATATTTTGATGAATGATATTGATCTCAAAGGCTATAATTGGCAACCGGTTGGTGGCACAAATCCCTCTACAGCTTTCAAAGGTAGACTAAATGGCAATGGGTTTGTAATTAGAAATTTAGAATTAACCTCTTCGACAAAGGATTATAGAGGCTTATTTTCTTATGCTAATGGAACTTCTATTTCCAATCTAGGACTTGAAGATGTAAAAATATCTGGCAAGACTTATGTTGGTGGAATTGTAGGTTCAATGTTAAACACAACTATTGATAATTGTTATGTTACAGGTGAAATTAATGCTCTTCAAAGTGTTGGTGGAATTGTAGGAATGCAACAATATAGTACTGTAATTAAGAATTGTTATACTAATATTAGTGTTGTAGCAAATAACAACATTGCAGGAGGAATTACAGGAACAGCTCATAATAATGATCCTAAAATTATCAATTGTTATAGCACAGGTAGCGTCAAATCAAAATCTTATGCTGGAGGAATTGTAGGAACTACTAATGCAAATTCGTCCGCAGTATATATTTCAAAGAGCTATTCAAAATGTAAAATAGAAGCAAACACTTATGTTGGTGGGATAGTAGGGTATTATAGCACTTCTTCGTGTAAAGCAATTGATACGTACTGGGATACAGATATAATCGAAAAAGGAGTTGGTGTTTCTGCGTCAGCAGATGCAGTGTTTCCAACGGGAGTCAAGAGTAATGATATAGATGAGCTTATTAGACAGGGAGTATTGGCAAAAGCTATAGAACCTGTTGATAAGAACATTTATTTGCAAATAGGTATAAATAATTCAACTAATTCACAATATTCTTTAAACACAACTTTTAATTTACAAGGTTCGACTTTTGATATTAGTAATTCTTTGTCCATACAAACAACATTAAAAAATATTGATGAAGCTTTTAATAAAATAGCAGATAAACAACTTGTTTTAGGTTCAGCATCTTTCCGCTTAGAATCAGCATCGGAAGAGGTTTCAACACAATATGAGAATTTGCTTTCAGCTCGTTCGACCTTGCGTGATGCAGATATGGCGGAGGTAAGCGCAAGCTATATCCAACAGCAGATTTTACAACAGGCAAGCGCGACACTAATAGCATCAAGCAGGAATGTAAGACAAGAAAACGTGCTTGGACTATTGCAAGGGCTGAGAAGGTAGGCTGATGTTTTTATGCAATGGAAATAGCCACTGGATTGCTTCGCTACGCTCGCAATGACAATAAAATTAATCCTATGACATTTTAATAAAAATTGTTATAATCATGTTATGAAAAAATTTATAATTTTTATTTTTACAATATTTTTATTTATTCAAAGTGCTACTTGCGAAATTTTGAAAGCTGGAATTTCTGTAGACCATGTTCCTAAAACTCTTTTTGGGACTTGGAGAGTCAATGCAAAACTTGATAGCACAAATGCTCCAAAAACTTTTCGTCCACAAAGTTTAGATATGTGGAATTTAATAAGGATGGATGATAAAATAACTCTCGATAATCCTTTTAGTGGCGCAAAAGCTGAAATATCAGTTCAAACAGTCGAAGATAATTTGATAGTTTTTTCAAAGCGTTTACCTTATGATGGAAATAAAGTCTTAACAGATACCGTCACTATCAGGCTTAATAAAAACGAGTTTAGTGGAATAAATAGTCTAAGACTCGAGTATTTTTCTCTAATAGACAATCACTTAATGAAAACGGAAACAGCGACTTATCATATCAAGGGAGAAAAAATATCTGGAGATAATGTTCTAGAAATCAATTAGCTTCTTCGTTCACAGGTATTTCATCAAGAATAAACTTACCGATTCTGCCATCTCTAAAATCTTTTAAAATATATTTGGCTGTTCTTTCCGTATCAAGAGAATCTGCTTTTAAAATCCAGTTTCTGCTTTTAGCTATAGTTTCAAGCGTCAATTTATCTATTTTATAAAAATCAGCAACTTGTGCCATATATTTACTTTCTGAAAGTATATCCAACAAAGCTTGAGCTACTGGCTCTGGAGAATATGCGTTTTCTGATACAGAACTTACAAAAGCTAGTTTCGCAGCTTGTAGCTGGTTATCTTGTTTTGTTGGAATAATCCCAGGGGTATCTAATAAATCAAGTTTAGGGTTAATTCTTACCCATTGTTGTTGACGAGTAACACCCGCTTTTGCTCCGATTTTTGTTTTTGAGGATTTTGTAAGTTTATTTATAACACTAGACTTTCCTACGTTAGGCATTCCTACAACCATAGCTCTAGCTGGACGTCTTAACAATCCTTTTGACATTAAAGCTTGAATCTTTGGTTCAGCTAAATCAACAGCATTTTTGACTACTAATGCTAAGTCTTTAGAGCCTTTTGCATCAGTTACTATTACAGGACATTTAGTGGTTTCTTTTAAATACTTAACCCAAGTTTTGAGCTCTTCTTTATCTACTAAATCAGCTTTATTCAACAAAAGAAGCCTTGGTTTTTCTCCCAAGAGCTTCTTAATGTTAGTATAACTACTACTTAAAGGGATTCGAGCATCACGTACTTCAATCACAACATCAACTAGGTTTAATTTTTCTTTCAGCTGGCGTTCTGCTTTAGCTATATGCCCTGGGTACCAATGAATATGTAATTCTTTACTCATTCTAATTTACCCTACCCTTTTGACTGACGAGGTGGCTGGAAATAATCTCCAAACCCTAATTATCCTCTTTTTTCAATTTTTTCCTTAATACGAGTTGCTTTACCAGAACGTTCTCTTAAGTAATATAACTTAGCACGTCTTACGTCACCTCTTCTAAGTACTTGAATTTTTTCAATACGTGGAGAGTGTACTAAGAACACACGTTCAACACCAACACCTTGGAATACTTTTCTAACTGTAATAGTTTTATTGATTCCAGATCCGTGTTCAGCAATGATAGCGCCTTCGTATGCTTGGATTCTTTCTTTGTTACCTTCTACTATCTTACAAAATACTTTAACAGTATCACCAGGATTCATTTCTGGTAATTCTCTAGTAGTGTATTCAGCTTCTAAATTTTTAATAATAGGATTCATTTTTGCTATTCCTTATATTTTGACTATCGTATACATATAGATTCATAATAATTAAAACATAATTTAAAAACAAGTAGATGTTAACAAAAAGTAATAAATTGTAAAGATTTCTTTCTTTTTGTAACATTTTTTACTAAAATGAGCAATATAATATTTTTACACGCATTAAAAACACTAGCTATACATTTGAAAGGTAAGTTAATTTGAGCCCGATTATAAATAACGTAGGTAATTTTATAACCAGAATGACTCGTCCTGATGCAATTGAACCAGTAATTGCATTAGAAGCTGCTGTTACAGGTGGAAGAACCAATCAAGCATATAAACGTGGCGGAGCTGATGAAGCAAGAGAACGTCTGATTGAAGAATCTACTGGTGCAGTAGTTTGGCTTGCAGGGGTAAAAGTTTTAAACGACTACGTGGGTGATCCTATTCTTAAAAAAATGTTTGGGGCTAATTTTGACGTAGGTACTGATAATGTCCTTAGAACACCTTTTAAAAACTTTATAAAGAAAAATCCTTCTTCTAAATTTTCAGCACGTCAAATTGCAGGAATTAAAGCTATTAAAGTTTTAGCAAGTGTTTTAATAGCTGATGCTTTTATTGGACTTGTTGTTCCGCCACTTAATCAAAGATTAACAAGAAACCTTGCTAATAAAAAAGCTAAAGAAGAACAAGCAATTAATTCTCAAGATAAATTAGAGCTTAGTAATAAAAACAATCCAACATTTAAAGGTGGTGGAGGTTTTGGTGCTCTTAACGCATTTACAAATGCAATAGAAAATACAAACACTGGTAAATTACTTTCAACAGATGCTGGATTAATTAGTGGTAGAATGTATAGCGCACGTAATAATGACGAAAGAAGAGAAATCGCAATACGTGATATTGGCTCAATTTATTTTTATATGTGGGCGCAAGGTCACGTTGGTAATGTAATGAACTTCGCAGAAAGTGGACGTTTCACTAGACTTAATCCAACAACTGCAAACACCTTAAATGAGCATTTAAATAAATTTTTAGAATCTAAAGGTGGAGAACTTTCAGTTGAAGAATTTAGAAAAGCTGTTCTTGGTAAAAATTCTGCTGATATTAAATTGCCAGAAATCACGTTTGAATCAGAAGAACTGAGTAAAATAACCAAATTCTTTGATAAATTCAGAAGCAAACCTACAGAAGCTCTTCAAGCTGTAAGAGTAAGCGAATTAGAAAATTTATTTACAGCGGAAGAGTTCGCAAGAATAAAAGAAATGTCAAAATTGCAACCTTTACGTCAAGGAGAAGCGGTTGTTACAAAACAACAAATTATTGATGCTCTTAATGTTTGTGAAATAAATAATCCAGAATTACTTGATAAGACTTTTGTAGAATTTACTAAAGGTGCAAGTAAAGATGAATTAAAATTTGTATCAAATAAAAAGCTTTATGGCTTAAAAGCTGATATGGAAAATTATGTAAAAGATATTTGCAAAGAAGCCAAGAACGGAAAAATTAACAAAGACCTTCTTAAAAAAGTGAAAAATAAAAACTTAATGTTTAGCGGAATTAATTTTGCTGCAGGATTTGCAGTTGCGGCGCTATTCTTATCAACTCTTATACCAAAATTCCAATATTGGGTTACAAGAATGAAAACCGGAAAAGACGAATTTCCTGGTACTTATGACTTAAAAAAATAACTTCTGTTGACAAAATGTTAGGCTTGCCTTACAATTTTATTCAAAGATTCAATGAGGGATTTTAGGGTGGAAAAGTTAACAGCAAGCTTAGAAGATTATCTTGAAATCATTTGCAACTATTCAAACGCAAATAAAGGGATTCGAGCTGTTGATATTTCAAGAAAATTAAATATTTCGAGAGCTTCTGTTACAGAAGCATTAAAAAAACTAGCCAATAAAGGGTATATTAATTATGGCCGATACGATTCAATTTCATTAACTGAAAACGGTAAAGTATTAGCAGAAAGCGTTATTTCGAAACATTCGGTTTTACAAATCTTTTTTGAAAATGTTTTAGGTTTATCTGAAGCTGAAGCTTCAATAAATGCTTGTAGAATAGAACATGTTATTACTGATAATGCATTTAACAAAATATCTGAACTAATAGGGAAAAATAAAAATGAGTAATTTTAAAGTTGGAGGAAGATTTCTTGATCAACCCCTTTTAGTTGCAAAATTTCAAAAAAAAGTTCCTTACATACTTGCAGGTGGAGGCTTGGCTTATACTGCACATTGTGTAAAAAAATCTGATGCTGAGAAAAAAAATGAAACATTATTAAGAGTAGGAACAACAATGATGTTTACGGTTCTTTCCGCCCTTGCTGCACCTAAAATAGTTAATAAAATTTTTAAAAATCCAGCTCAAAGTATCAAACAAATTAAGAAAAATAACAAAGAAATTATTGATAATTATTTAAAAGAAAAAAAAGTTGATAATAAAACTGAAATAATACTTAATAAAGCTAAAGATAAGGTTTTGAGCATTAAGCAAATTAAACATTTAGATAAAAATACTGATAAGGAGTTCATAAATAAGCTAATCCCAGAGCCAGAGAACATATCTTCTAAAGAAATCTTTTCAGAAATAGGCCGTTTATCGTTACTGGGATTAATTCCTGTATTAGGTGGTATAAGTGGTGGTATTGCTGGTGATATGGTGGTATCAAGAGATTGGAAAAAAAATCTTCCTAATAAAATTAAAGAAGGAACGTATCAGTATCTAGCAAATATCTTTTTATGCAATGTTGGCGCAGGTATAGCTCTTGGAATAATGGAAAAAATGGGAGTTAAAGGTAAAGTCTCGAGAGCATTAGGAATGGTTGCTGGAATAGTAGCCATGGGTATTGTTGGAGGAAGCGCAATTGCAAACGCCATTGGTAATAAGATTATAAATCCTATGTTAGGAGAACAGCAAAAGAAAGGAATTTATTCTGAACGTAAACCTGAAGCTCTTGATATTGGATTACATGTTGATGATATAGCAACAGTTGCAGTTATGTCAGGACTAAAATGGATCGAACCTGCTTTACCAATAATGTACTCGATTTCAGGGTATAGAGCTGGTATTGGTTATAGAAATGTAAATGTTTGTAACAAAAAAAATGTTTGTTGAAATCAGCCAAAATAATAATACTTTATATATATGTAAACACTAAGATAGGAATTATAAAATGGCTTACTTAACATTTGCAGGTTCAGAAGAAAATACAGGTTTTCACTTTATTGGTGCAAATTCTACTCAAAAAACTGGTGGTCTTATTTCTTCAACAACTTCATTAATATCTGAAAATACAACATTAATTTCAACATCTGCAGATGGTGGGCTTGATACTTGTAGCTTCTATTCTGGGCCAAGTGATTCTACAATATTAGCGTTTGGTGATAGTATTGAAAGCTTTGAAACTTGTGGTAGCGTTGCTTATTCTGGAGCTGAGACTTGTGGTTCAATAGCTTATTCTGGTGGAAGTGAAACTTGTGGTTCAATAGCTTCAGTCTCAACTGGTTCAAGCTCTAGCTGTGCAATGAGCTATAGCTGTTAATTTATAATTTAAAACTGCTCCGAATTTTTTGGTAGATATTTAAGGCCAAAAGTCTTAGAGTTTTTTATTTATAAAAATTCTAATTATCAACACCGAGAGAAGGTGCAATTTGTATAAATGTTCTTACTAAATTTTCATCCCATTGAGTTCCAGCGCCTTCTTCTAAAATAGAGAACGCTTTTTCGATATTCATGCCTTTTCTATATGGTCTATCACTTATTAAAGCATGGTATGTATCTGCAATTGCAACAATTTTAGCCGCAAGTGGGATATCTCCATTTGATAAACCTTCAGGATAGCCTTTTCCATCAATTCTCTCATGGTGGTATCTAACAATAGGCACAAGGTCTCTCAAATTTGGGTTTGGTTGTAAAACTTTTTCTGCCCCAATCACGGGGTGTTGTTTCATAATTGCCCATTCTTCATCAGAAAGAGGACCTTCTTTTTTAAGAACGGTCTCAGGTATTCCAATTTTACCAACATCATGAAGTAATGCACCTAGAGTAATTCGTGCAACCTCTTTTTCAGGAAGATTTATTGCACGAGCAAGGGCTTCTGAGAATCTTGATACAGAAGTTGAGTGACCTTTTGTATATGGATCTTTTGCATCAATTGCCCCAGCTAATGAAGTTGCAACTTCCCATGTTCTCGAATCTGACAAATTATGATCGTCATGGAATTTTGTAATTAATTCTTCTTCAAAGTTTATACCTAATTGAGAGTGACGCTTTGAAACCACTTCTGCATAAGATTTTAATGCAACATCATCCCAGAAGTTAAAATCAGAAGAGCTAATGATTGCAGACATTCCATCTTTATATCCTTTTGCTTGTGAAATATACATAGCCTGTTCTGCAAGAAGCAATAACTGTTCTTTGTCTTGTGCACAATCAGGATAAGTTGCAACTCCTACAGAAACTTTAATTGGTCCAATTTCATCAATAAAGCAACAAGATAATGAGTAGGTTAAAAATTCTGCTACATATTTAGCTTGAGCAGAAGATGTATTAGGTAAAATTATTGCAATTTCATCACCGCCATATCTACCAGCAATATCACCTTCTCTACTATTTTGACGAACTTTTTCTGCAACAATCTTTATTACTTCATCACCTTTAGCGTGACCGAGTTCTCTATTAATTTTAGTGATGTTGTTTATATCCATCATTATTATTGAAACTGGTTGTTTGTTTGTATCAGAACGAGAAATTTCATTTGTTAAAATTTCTTGGAATCCTCTGTGATTATAAAGTAATGTAAGAGCATCTGTATTAACAAATTCATCACTTTTTTCAAGTAATTCTAAGTTATGCGTAACTAAAGCCATGTGATTAGATATAAGAGAATAAAGCTTTGTATTTTGTCTTGCGTTGTCATCTTCAATTATAAATACACCGATGCATTTATTTACTGAAATCAATGGTAAGATTGCAGTTGAATAATCTTTAAAATAAGAAAGTTTTAAATAATTTTGGTTTTCAATAAATTGAATTTCTCTAGTTTTAAATACTTGAACTATAGGATTTTCATCATCTTTTAAAAATACTTTTGTAGAGTAATTATTACCCAATTTATCTTGTAATCTTAAATTAATACAGTTTGATTTTTCTTTAAATAATCCAATTGCAAAAAATCTTGAATCAATATTTTGAGAAATAATTGAATAAATTTTGTTATAGTATTCGTTTATGTTATCAATGCTTACTAAGCTAATTAATAAGTCTACAATATTTTTATAATTAAGAGTTGTACTTTTATCTGCGTTAAATACTAAATTTTGTGGGTTAATTATCTTATTAGAAGGTGTATTAGAAATAAGCGCATTTACTTTTGAAACTAATTTCCCTTGAGAAATTGGTGATGTAATTGGTGCTGTTATATTATTGCTATTATTAACTTCTTGATCCAAAAACTTTTTATTTTTATTCACGCTAACAATCCCTTTTATATTGCAAATTAAAACATCTAAATGTTACAATTTGCTTTTTTTTTATAGTTGGTTAAAAAAAATTTACATTCTAATCTTCGTTTATCTTTTCTTCACTACCCTATATCTATATTAACATTTTTTTTGAATTTTTCTAGTCTTTGAACCTTGAATTATTAAGATTGTTTACAAAACACTTAAAATTATATTATAAATTATAGGCTTGTTTTACAGATATCAATGATGTTTTATTCGTTTTAGTGGAATTATTAGGGATAAGGAAGGTAAATGAATTATGTGTTTTATCTAAATTTTTAACAAAAATTTTTCCTTTATGAAAATCTATAATTTTTTTACATAAATACATTTTTATCCCATGACCAACTGTAGAAAATCTAGGATTTTCTAAAAACATTCTGTTGCATTCTTCCTCTGATAAAGCTTTTCCTTGATAGATGATATTGATTTTTGTAGATTTTTCACAATTACTACATTTTATATATAATGAAGAATTATTATTAGCATTATAAATTGCTGTTGTAAGTAATGTTGTAAAAACTTTTGTAATAGCTGCTTTATCTGCATAAACTGGTGTTTGTGTATTAGAAGAATACAAAATTTCTATTTTTTTATCTTTAAGTTGTGTTAAATGGTTCTTTTGAACGTGTTTAATTATTTCTGATAAATTAAATTTTTCATAGTCTAAAAATTTTTCACCTTTTTTATATCGATAAGTATTTAAAATAACATTAATCATATCAAGTGTAAAATGACATGAGTTATTAATTTCTTGAATCAATTCTTCTTGTGCATAATTTTTCTGTAATATATCTAGCCCTCGTATTTGTGCAATTGTTGATACCCTAAGATCATGGCTAAGTGTATTAATCAAATAATTTCGTTCTTTTAACATACTCTTATAAAGCATAATATATTTAAATATAATTATTAAAAATAAGACTAAAAGTAATAAATCTTTTACAACATCCATAGCTCAGTTCCTATATTAATCACATTTTTATACTAACTTATTTTTAAAAAATATAAATTAGCCAACGTGGCAAAAATTAGATTACCGAGTCGAGTAATTGTTTATGCAATTTAACATTATGAACACGCAAAAAATCAATTTTCTTTTTTATTAAAGGATATGATATTGCTAATGTTAATGAGTCTTTTAAGCTGTTATCAGTTGATTCTTTGTAACCTAAAAAAGATTTTCTTGAAACACCTACCATGATTGGAGTATTTAAAGAATAAAGCTCTTCAATTCTATCGAGTATTTCAAAATTATTTTCTTTTGATTTCCCAAACCCAATCCCTGGATCTAAAATAATATTTTTAACCCCTTTTTCTAAAGCAATATTTCGTTTTCTTAATAGTTCTAGATAAACATCTTCTACAACATCCTTGTATTCAGGCCTATCTTCAGTCTTAGCTGTTGAATGTTGAATAATGATTTGCGCATTATATTTAGCAACAACATCAATTATTTTTGAGTCAAAATCCATGCCAGATACATCATTAATTATAGTAGCCCCATTATCTAACGCAAATTTTGCAACTTCAGAACTTCTTGTATCAATACTTATTGGAATATTAGGTAAATTTTTTAATATAGGTTTTAATCTTTCTATTTGTTCTAATGGTTCTACAGTGAGTGCTTCTGGCTTTGTGCTTTCAGCTCCAATATCAATTATATCTGCCCCGTCTGTAATTAGTTTCTCGAAGTGAGCTAATGCATCATTAGGTTTATAGTATAAACCACCATCACTGAATGAATTTGGAGTGATATTTAAAATTCCTACAAGTTTAGTTTTTCGTTCTTGTTTTTGTAATTGTTCTAGAATATTTTGAGCAAGAATTTTCATAGAAAATGGCTGAGAATTAAGTTTTTC
This sequence comes from bacterium, assembly GCA_017482685.1. GTDB lineage: Bacteria > Cyanobacteriota > Vampirovibrionia > Gastranaerophilales > Gastranaerophilaceae > CAG-196. The sequence continues at coordinate 11,043 of JAFUMP010000062.1, forward strand.
ACATATTTTTTTTATCTGCGAAATACTACCCCCAAGAATTACATCAGATTTTTCAACTTTCGCAGTAAGAATATCCCTATGCACTCCACAATCAGCTCCAAGCGAGAGAGCAGTTTGTTTAAGAATATTAGCTTGTGCAAGATTTAAATTAAAAATTTTGAAAGTTTTATATAAATATTTTTCACTAGCTTTTGCACGATACGCAATATCGAATCCAATCTTTTTTAATTCGGACTCCATATCTTGTGTAGTTAATTCTTTTAAAACAAATTCTTGCATAATCTGATTGTAGCATATTTAAAAATATAGGCAAAAATTTATCAAAAACAAAATTTTTTCATAGCATGAACAAACCCGTCATTATAAACGGATTCTGTAATATAATCAGCGATAGCTTTTAATTCGTCTGTCGCATTTCCCATTGCGACTTTCACTCCTCCAGCTTGAAGAAGCGCAATATCATTGTTTTGATCACCGATGGTTAAAATTTCTTCTTTTTCTAATCCCCAATAATTTTGCAAAAATTCTACAGCACATTTTTTTGAAGCTTCAGGGTTTGAAAACTCTAAAAAATAAGGTGTTGATTTAACGATATATAAATCAGGAAAAATTTCTTGTAATTCTTTTTCATATCTGGTAATTCTATCTGGATTAGAATAGTCTATTGCGAGCAATTTGTTAATTTTATCTTTTTTTATTTCATTAAAAGGTTTTATAGTTCGTTCTGTATGCAAATTGTTACAATATCTTTGGACTTCATAACAATCTGATTCAGAATATAAAATATCATTGTTATATAAATTAATATGAATCTTTTCTGCACAAGCCCAGTCTAGTATACGTTTAGTTTGATCTTCTGTTAGATATCTTTCGTAAAGAGTTTTACCGTTTTCTACAACAAGACCTCCTTGATAAGATACAACAGGTGTATTTAGTCCTAAATCTTGTGCAATTTTTGATGCCGCAGCATTCATTCTTCCAGTTACTAAAACAACCTTAATACCCTTTTGAGAAAGTCTTTTGATACAATCTTTTACACCTTGCGTAAATTCTTTTTCAGGTATAAAAATTGTACCGTCAATATCAGTTGCAACAAGTTTAATCATAAAAACATCCTTAAAGAACTTCTTCCTCTATAAGGATATCATGACCAATGTCTTGCATCAATTCTAAATAAGAATAAAAATGTCTTGATATAATACTTAAATATTGGGTTAAGACTTCTTGATGAGCATTAGCGTTTACAATTAAATCAGAGTAATTGTTTTTAGCATCAATGTATCTTTTTGTTGAAAGCTCAACAATCTTTCTAGAATCGGCAAGAATCTCTTTTGAAAACTCTAGGTTTTGAGCCGAATATTTAAACACATTGTAATCTTTTTTTAATTCATATTTTAACTGATATTCATAAGCTTTTTTATTAGCTTTACTTCTTTTTAAAAACAATTCAGCTTTTTGGATATCAGGTGTAAAATTATAAAGTATTGGCATGTCCATGCCTAAACCAATAAACGCACCACCATAATGAGGATTTACCTGTTTATGATATTGCCAAGCGTATCCACCAGCAAGATTAACATCAGGAATTCTTTGATGATGAGCTTGTTTTAGCTCTAAATTGGATTTATTGATGTCTAATTCAGAAAGTTTTATCATATAACTATATTTAAGAGCAGTTCTTTCTAAAAAATCATAATCAGGTATTTTGAAGCTTAAAAACTTCCAATCTTCTTCCAACAAAGAAGATTCTTTAGTATCATACATTATTTCTTCAATACCTGTGTTTAAAATTTTATTTAATTCAAATTGTTTAGCAAGCATGTCAGAATGAGCCCTATTCACTGCTATTTTTTGAGTAGCGTATTGAATATCAGCTTTTAAATTATCAATTTCATAAGATGAATGTTTTGGTCTATCAGTTGTTATTTGAACTAAGCTTTTAAAAAGTTTTAAACGTTCTTCTTGAATTTGATAAACAGATTTTGCATATAAAACATCAAAATAAGCTTGCATGATTTGCAATTTAAAATTGTGTTCAAATTGTTTTAATTCAGTTTCTTTAATAGAATATTTTTCTTGAGCAGTTTTTTTGCGTAATCCACGTTTTAAAACTTCAATTGGTAAGCTTAAACCGGCTTGAGAACAATTCCCAAGCGCAACATTACCTACAAAAACATTAGATTGAATTTGAGGATTTTGTAGGCGATTAGCAATTTTAATATCTTTTTCAGCTATACCAAGTTCTAATCTTTTAATCTTAATATCTTGATTATGGATTAAACCGACTTGTATCATTTCATCCAAATCAATATTAACAACAGCAGAGAAAGCTATATTTATATTAAGGGCTAAACTGAGTAAAATTAAAAATAATCTTTTCATACACAGATATTTTATCATAAAAACTTTTAAAATATTTTATACGATAATACTACCGGGTTTTATTTCTCTAGCAATATAATTTTTTGTAAAATATCTATCTATTTTTTTATACAAACTAACATTAGACATTCGCAAAACTTTTCTATCTTGACAAAGAACAGCTATAGTTTTTGTTTTAACATCAACGTCTACGACTGTTCCAGCTGTTGTATAATTTGTTTTGTTATCTTCAATGCTAGTTGAATAAGGATCTGGGGCTATAGGAGTAATATTATGATAAAAATAAGCGCTATTCCAAGGATGAATTGCACGTATTGCTGCAAAATTTTCTTCTGCGGATTTTTTGAAGTTTAATTCTAATTCTGCTGGATATGAGAAATAAGTTGCATTTTCTTGTTTTTGTCGCAATGGAATTATTATGTCTTCTTTTAGTGCATTTAATAGTTCACAAGCCACTCCACGAGCAGTTAAAACAGTACGTTGTTTAAGAGTTTTTCCTGTATCAGAAGGATAAATTTTAATTTCTTCTTGAGCTAATATTGCACCATTGTCATAGTTATCATCAATTAAATGGAAAGTGATACCACTTACATTTTCTTGATTTTTGATAGTCCAAAAATAAGGATTAGGCCCTCTATATTTTGGAAGTAAAGATGGATGTGCGTTTATAGAAGCTATTTTAGGTATATTATAAGTAGCTTTTTCAAATTTTTCTCCCCAAGACCCTACTAATATAATATCAGGGTTTAATTTTAGTAATTTTTTTCTAAAATCTTCTGTATTAACACCTTTTGCTTCAATTTCAGGTAAATTATAGCTTTTTATATAGCTATATTCTACCGAAGGATTGAAAATATCCTTGAGTTTTTTATAAAAAGGTGGGTATTTAATAGTATCTTTTCTTAATACACCAACAATTTCACAATTTGCATCTAATGTTGCTGCTATTAAATTTGTAAACATTTCACCATAGCCAATAATAACTACTTTAAGCATTCTTCAACATCCTTTTTTATTTGTGTTTTTAGTTCAATTAAATCCTCAAACTTTTGTTCATCTCTTATTTTAGATATAATTTCTACTTCTAGAGTTTTTCCATATAAATCGTCTTCAAAATTTGGTATATGTACTTCGATAACTTCTTCACTTCGAAAAGTAGGTTTAATCCCCCAATTCATGAACGCATTATGGCCTAACACTTTTACTTTATAAACCCCATAAGGTAATTTAACAATACCTTTTGGATATTTCATATTTGCTGTTGGAAATCCTAGCTGACGTCCTAATTTTTCGCCTTCAACAACGCTTGAAGTTATTGAAAAATTTCTAGATAAAAAATCTTTAGCTTTTTTAAGTTCAGCATTTTCTATTAATGTTTTTATTTTAGTAGAACTAACTATTTCATTATCAATAATAGTTGGTTCTGTGTAAAAATATTTATAAGAAACTTCGTTTTTTCTTAAAAAATCTGGATTTCCGACTCTTTTAGCTCCAAATGTATGATTAAACCCAGATGTAATAGAAATTGGATTAAATTCTTTAATAAGATAAGATAAATATTCTTCAGCGCTTAAATTCGCAATTTTAGAAAAATCTTGTTCATATATAAAGCTAATTCCATGTTGATTTAATAATTCATAATTTTTTTGACGAGAATAAATATATTTTATTTTTTTACCAAAATATTCAGAAGGAGATTCTGAAAATGTAACCACAACAACTGGCGTGTTGGCTGGAACATTTTTAATAACAGATAGATGACCTAGATGTAAACCGTCGAAAAAGCCCAATACAAGAGCTACGTTTTGAGGTTTTTCTGAATCTTTGTATAAAATTTCCATAAGCCTACGCTATAATATCAAGCTTTCCTTGCTCAATTTGACTATGACAAAAATTCTTCCATTCATTAATGGATTCAAAAATTTTACTCTGGTTATCAATTGAATTTTTCTTAGGATTAGAGTTTAAATAATCAATATATGCTTCCATATAGCTATCCCCGCCACGGCTGTTAACTCTTGTATTAAAAACTGTTTGACAACTATTCGCAGAAATTGCTGATACTTGCATGTAAACCCCTTTCTCGTATGAAAATTTTATCATAATTATAAAATTTAAGCAATAAGTTCATCAGGCATGGCATAGATTAATTACAATAAATATTTATTAAATAATTACTTTTAGACCAAGTCCAATAAGTACAAATCCTGCAAAAATTTCAAGCCATTTTGAGGGAAAATTCTTTAAAATTCCACCCAATTTAAAGCCTAATATAGAGTTAACAAAAGTAATAAATGTTATTAAAAGAGCAGGTTTTAGAATATGATTCCCGTATAAAGCAAGCGAAATTCCAGCAGAAAAGGCGTCTATACTTGTTGCAATTCCTATTAAAAATAAGCAAGTTATCCCTATACAACAAGGCTTAGTTTTTTGAGTTTCAAAAGCTTCTTTAATGAATTTTACTCCTAAAAATACAAAGATTGTAAATACAATTAAACTTGCGTAAGGTGCAATAAGAGATTTAACAAAACTTGTTAAATTATAGCCAATTGCTGGCATTAGCCCTTGGAAAAAACCTGTAAACCCAGCTAGTAGCAACGCAGTTTTTAAGCGGTTTTGGCTAAATGTCAGTCCATAAGAAAAAGATACAACACAGGCATCAACAGAAAGAGCTAAAGCTAAGAGAATTATTTCTAGATAAGTCATAAGCTTTGCCCTCCTTTCTATTAAATCTTGGTTTTAAATGTATTTACCCCTAATTAAAATACGTCGGTTTTAATAGGATTTTTGAATTTTGTAATATTTCCTTGGAATAATAATTTAACAGTACCTACTGGGCCGTTTCTGTGTTTTGCAATAATGATTTCGGCTTCACCTTTGTTCGCAGCTTTTTCGGCTTCGTCCTCATCTCCACCTTCCGCATTTTTATAATACTCATCACGATAAATAAACATAACGATATCTGCGTCTTGCTCAATAGAGCCTGATTCTCTCAAATCTGAAAGCATAGGGCGTTTATCAGTTCTGCTTTCTACTGCACGTGATAGCTGTGAAAGTGAAATAATCGGTACATTTAATTCCTTAGCAAGTATTTTTAAACCTCTTGAAATACTTGAAATTTGTTGCATACGGTCTTCACGTCCAGTACCTTCAATCAACTGTAAATAGTCGATTACAATTAGTCCAAGGTTTTTTTCAGCCATTGCAAGGCGACGGCACTTAGCCCTTAAATCTGTAATAGTACAGCCTGCGGTATCATCAATATAGATTGGTGCTTGAGAAAAAGCATCCATCGCAACGGCTAATTTTTCCCAGTCTTTAGTTTGCATATTACCAGTTTTAAGTCTTTGGGTGTCAACTTCAGCTTCAGAACATAGAAGCCTTTGTACAAGCTGTTCTTTTGACATTTCTAAAGAGAATATTGCAACAGGAACATTCGCTTTCAAAGCAACATTTTGTGCAATGTTTAGGGCAAATGAAGTTTTACCCATTGCAGGACGAGCAGCAAGAATAATTAAATCTGATTTTTGAAGCCCGTTTGTCATTGCATCTAAATCATAGAATGCAGTTGGTGTTCCTGTTAATTTATCTTTGTTTTGATATCGTTCTTCAATTTTTGCATAAGTATCATAAACCAAGTCTTTAATTGGTGAAAGCGCTTGTGAAGCTTTTTGAGATGCAATATCAAAAATAAGCTTCTCAGCTACTTCTAAAGATTCTTCAATCGGGTTCAAATCATAACCTGTGCTAATAATTTCTGAACCGGCATTGATTAAAGAGCGCTTTATAGCTTTCTCTTGAACTATTTTGGCATAATATTCTACGTTTGTTGTAGTAATTGTCTTATAACTCAAATCGTTAATAAACGCACGGCCACCAACAAGTTCTAACTTTTGATTAATATTTAAAACATCAGAAACTGATACGATATCTATTTTATCACTGCCGTTATAAAGCTGAAGCATTGCTTCATAAACATATCTATGAGCAGGTTTATAAAAAGATTCCGGTTTTAAATGTTCTACAATTTTGTTCATGCAAACTGGACTAACAAGAATTGCACCTAAAATAGCTTCTTCAGCATCAATATTTTGAGGCATTAATTCTGATAGCTCTGCATTATTATTATTTCTTTTTTGTTTTGATGAATACGAAGTTGTCATAATAATATAATGCCAGCAAAATAGCTTTTAAGCAATATTTTGTAACTTTATATTAAATACATAAAATATAAATTACATAATACTTATTATTGGTATTTTAATAAATTTAATTGGTACTTTTTTGTTCCGTCAAAAAAGTACCGCAAAAAACCTCTCCGAGCTTTATTTCCGTTCGCTAATCAAAAGTAACGCTCAACCCGAGCGACTGAACTCCCTACGGTCAAACAGCAGTCGCTTTGAAGCTGTTTCGCTAACATTGATTGCTCACTCC
>JAFUMP010000063.1 GCA_017482685.1 bacterium
CTTCTAATGTAGTCGTTTCTTCTTGTCCAGTGGCACGATGTTTAATTGTATACGGAATTTCTATTTTAATAAAATCGAAAGGGCGAACAATTTCTGAGCCAGCCTCTTCAACGCTTTGTCCTTCTACTTCATTGTTAGTATTTGCTTGTCTATAGTCATTGCTATAGCCTTCAACTCTACTTGAAAGTGGAGTAAGTTTTGCTGGGCCAAAGTCTATTGTAAAACCCTTTGCATTTCTTATTTGTTCAAGAACTCCAATTTTAGAAGGATCAACTGTTGTTGCATCTTTGTTTTCTTTGAGAACATTATTAACCGCATTCGCAATTTCATTTTTCATTTTATCAGCAAGTTCTATAGCATTGGTTTTAGCATTATTAAATTGCAGTTCTATATTTTTATCGTATGTTTCACCAGCTGTAATTGCAAGTGCTGCAGCACTACCAAATTGAACTTTTTTCGCTTTTTCTAGGTCAAATGTTGTATAGCTTTTAAGGTTTCTTAGATTATCGTCTTTTAGACATTTAGCTAAATTGTTTACGTCATTTTGGCGTTTTTCAACTTCTTTTGTGATATCATCAAAGTTGTCAGACTTAAATTCTTCTCCTAGTGCATTAATAATATCTTTTAGCTTATTAATTAGATTTTTTTCTGCATCAGAGGAAGCTGTTTTAGGAACAGATTCTGCTAATTTGTCAAGATTTTCTTTTATACCCATTTCTTCAGCTGAAATTGAACCACTTTGGTCTTTATCAAGCGTGTGAAAAATACTATTGTTCTTACAGCTTTCAGCTTGACTTCCTGTTGCTTCAGGTTTTTTGTTTTCATTAAAATCAATTTGTAAATTTGGATTAATTTGAACCATTTTTTTCACTCCTTTTTTATATTGTTTATTTTAACCTTTCTTGTTATATATAACGGCATATTTTTTGAAAACTTTAATGTTTTTAGGAATATTGTTACAAATCTTAACGTTTAATCTTTTTTAAGAAATTGTTAAATTGTCATTTTTTGTTACTTTGGTAGTTCTTTTTTTATATTTGTAAATTTTTCCTTCGTATTCGAAACTCAGTGTAATCATTGTGCCATCAGCAACTCGTATGATATTACCATCTTCGTCACGATAATCATTTTTATAGCCTTTGGTTATGTTAAATATTCCTGAGATATCAATGCCTTTGATTCTAGGAATACCTTTTTCAACTAATACATCGGAAATTTTTAAATCTCCTGTATTTAAATATTTTTCTAAAGCATCTTTTGCGATGTATTTCATTTCTTTAAGAACTTTAGGATCAACTTTTGAAAGATCGTCATCTTTTTGGTTTGTTATTTTAACATGGTTTTCTTTAAATACTATAGAATGTTTTAAGACCTCAATATTATTATTGTTAACTTCAGTTTCTGTTGTATTTTTCTCTGTATCTATAATAATTTTTTCTTTAGCTTCTAAATTTGAATTATAACTTGTATGATTTCTAGATTTAGAGTTATATTCAGAATTTGAGCTTGAACTATTTATTGAAATTTTGTCAGAATTTGATGTAGGTCTAGTTTTTGGACGTATTGTTATATTATCGTAACCTTGTGTATCAGAAATTCCGTTATTATAATGCGTTGTTCCAATAACTCCATTATAGGAGAAAGGTTTTGTGTTAATTAACTCATTACCAAAGAAGTTTGGCATAAAGTTCGTATTACCCCAATGTACTCCATTAAAAATTCCTCCGCTAAATATGTTGTTAAAGAATCCACCTATTCCAAAACCAAGATTCGCTCCAAGTCCAAATCCGAAACCAAATCCGAAACCTGAAGAAAAGTTGTTAAAGCATCCACAACCAAAATTGCCGGTACCACCAAAGATTGATGCCGGATTGCAATGCATATTTAAATGTGGATTCATCATTGAACCTGAAAAAATAGGTCCACAATGGTTACTAAAAATCGCGCGCATTATTAAGCCTCGTTAAGGTTTATTATATATATAAAGTATTTAGAAACAGTACAATTTACCTGTATTCCTCTTTTTGTTACAATTGTTAACAATACGAGAATCGGTGAGTTCAAAAAGCAATCACAATACAAAAAATGTTAACTTTTGTAAATATTTAGCCAAAAATGACCATTTTTCTTAACATTTCTTCACAAAACACTTGAGTTTTATATCAAGGTGATATATATTGTGTATATAAGGATTATGTGTTATGTGTCAAGTCGAAAGTCTTAATCCTTACCCCCACAAAAAAAGTATTACATTTACCCATAGGAGTTTAGCGTATGATTAAGATGAAAAAAACAACTGTTACAAATCCAGCAAGATGTGGTTTTGTTTCTATTACTTCTGCATCTACAGAATTAGGTGATTATTTAAGAAAAATTAATTCAATTAGAACGCTTAGTGTTCAAGAAGAAAAAGATTTAGCATTAAAGGCAAAAAATGGTGATTTATTAGCTAAAAAAGAATTAGTACAAGCTAATTTAAAATTAGTTCTAACAATTGCAAGAAAAGCTATACACGTTTCAAAATTGCCTTTAGTAGACCTAATTCAAGAAGGAAACTTGGGTTTAATGGTTGCTGTTGAAAAATTTAATCCAGAATTAGGTTATCGTTTCGCAACTTATGCTACTTGGTGGATTAAACAAGCTATGTTTAAAGCTATCTCTGAACAATCTTATTGTATGAAGATTCCAGTATACATTCAAGAAACTTTATCTAAGTTTTCAAAAGTTAAAGCTGAAATGGAAAAAAGCTATAACTGCCAAGTAACTAACCAAGAAGTTGCTAAAAAAATGGATATTGAACCTGAAAAAATTGACACTTATCTTTCAGCTTTCAGCACAACAGTTTCAATTGAAGGAAGCTTTGATGCAAATAATGGTAGCGAATTAGCTGTAGCTGATGTAGTAGCAGACGAAAGAGAGTCTGTCGAAGAAACTATTGAGCTTGAAGAATTAAAACGTGAAATTGCAAATGTTGTATCTACTTTAAAAGAACGTGAACAAACTGTAATAAAAATGAGATTTGGTCTAGAAAATTTTGCTAAAACTACTTTAGAAGATATTGGTAAAATGTTTGGCGTAACTAAAGAATGTATTCGTCAGACAGAAGCAAGAGCGCTTAATAAAATGAGAAATGGATTAGCTTACTAAAAAAAAGAGAGGAATTTGTTAAAAAACATTTTCCTCTTTTTTTTAGTTAAACCCAATTTTTACCTCTTTTTTGTGCAATGTATCTAAAAATAGTGAATTTGCGAACATAATATAATTATGTTATAATCCTGTTAATAGAGGATAATCTCATCCAGATTCATTATTGTTTAATCAGATTTGTAATGTATAATTAAGTAGTTGCTTAGTATACATAAGAAGAAAGGATTTAAAAATGAGCTACGTACCTACAGTTATTGAACAATCAAGCAAAGGTGAAAGAGCTTTTGATATTTTCTCAAGACTTTTAAGAGAAAGAATTATTTTCTTAGGAACTCCGGTAGACGATATGGTTGCAAACTTAATTGTTGCACAAATGCTTCTATTAGACAGTGAAAACCCAGAAAAAGATATCATGTTATATATTAACTCTCCTGGAGGAAGCGTAACAGCTGGTTTAGCTATTTACGATACTATGCAGCATATTAGAGCTGATGTTCAGACTATATGTTTAGGTCAAGCTGCTTCTATGGGTGCATTCTTGCTATGTTCAGGTGCTAAAGGTAAGAGAATGGCTCTTCCTCATTCAAGAGTATTGATTCACCAACCTTTAGGCGGTGCTCAAGGCCAAGCAACTGATATCGAAATTCAAGCTCAAGAAATTTTAAGAATTAAAAAGACATTAAACGAAATAATGGCTTCAAATACAGGTCAATCAATCAAGAAAATTGAAAAAGATACTGACCGTGATTATATCATGACTCCTCAAGAAGCTCTTGAATACGGTATGATTGATAAAGTTATTACAAAAGAAGGGTAGGAAAAATGGGGGACACCCCATCCGGTCTACGACCACCTTCCCCAACCAGGGAAGGTCTACTATTAAATTAACAACAAATTAGGAGACAGAAATGTCAGGTAACGATAGATTAAAATGTTCATTTTGTGGAAAAACTCAAGATCAAGTAAAAAAGCTCATAGCTGGGCCAGATGTATTTATTTGTGATGAATGCGTTGATCTTTGCAATGAGATTTTAGATGAAGAGTTTTTCGAAGGTAAAGAAAAGAATTCTGAAGGCAAAGAAGCTGGTAACACACCAAAAGATTCTGAAGAAAAGCCTATTCCAAAACCACATGAAATCAAAGCTTATTTAGATGAACATATTGTAGGTCAAGATGATGCAAAAAAAGTGCTTTCTGTTGCTGTTTACAATCATTATAAAAGACTTAGACATAATCAAAAAGGTGATACAGACGGAGTAGAAATCCAAAAATCTAATATTTTATTAGTTGGTCCTACAGGAAGCGGTAAAACATTATTGGCACAAACTTTAGCAAAAATGCTTGATGTTCCATTTGCAGTGGCAGATGCAACAACTTTAACAGAAGCTGGGTATGTTGGTGATGACGTAGAAAATATTTTATTGAGATTATATCAAAATGCGGAATTTGATGCTAAAAAAGCAGAAAGAGGCATTATTTATATTGATGAAATTGATAAAATAGCAAGAAAATCTGAAAACACATCAATCACTCGTGACGTTTCAGGTGAAGGCGTTCAACAAGCTTTATTAAAGCTAATTGAAGGTACTGTTGCTAATGTTCCTCCACAAGGTGGAAGAAAACACCCTCAAGCTGAGATGATACAAATTGATACAAAAAACATCTTGTTTATAGTTGGTGGAGCATTTGTTGATTTAGATAAAATTATTGAACACCGTGTACAAGACGGCTCTTCAATAGGTTTTGGTAAATCAGCACCTACTCAAGCTGAAAAAGAATTAGCAGCAGCGAGAATGCTTAAAAAGCTTCAACCTGAAGATTTACTAAAGTTCGGTTTAATTCCAGAATTTATTGGTAGGGTTCCAGTTTTTGCAGTATTGGATGCTCTTGATGAGGCTACTTTAAAAATGATACTAACAGAGCCTAAAAATGCCGTTCTTAAGCAATATAAATGCTTACTAGAAATGGATGGCGTAGAGCTTGATTTTGAGCAAGAAGCTGTTTCTTTAATTGCTCAAAAAGCTATTAAACGAAAAACAGGTGCTCGTGCATTAAAATCAATAGTAGAGGAACTTATGCTTGATGTTATGTATGATATACCTTCTAACGAGACGATTAAGAAATTTACTATAACAAAAGCTATGGTTGAAGAACTAACAGAAGGAGCAAATGAAGGCAGTAACGGGAATAACGATCCTTCAAAAGCTGATTTGATTCAAATGCCTCAAAAAAATCAAGCAGAAATTGCTTAGAAATTAAATCTTAATATAAAAAATACAAAAAAAGAACTCGTGAGAGTTCTTTTTTGTATTTTTTATAAATTATTATGATACAAGTTTCCAGTATTCTTGAAGAATATCATCAACTACGTCTTTAAAGGCAACCATTGATGCGTGTTCATCATCACCGTCTTTATCAATACCCTGTACAATTTTATGTCCACTAGTATTTCTATTATTAACAATATGGTCTGAAGTATTATTTGTAATAGAACCACTTCTCTTTGTATAACATTCTGCATTGTCTTTATTTGTATATTTAGCAATAACAACATCCGCAGCTTTATCTAAAAGAGCTCTATCTAATCCACTTGTAGCTAATGCAGAATTAATCAAATCACATAATTGAGTAAATCTTTCTGTTACTGTATCCCAGCCCCAAGTGCTACCTTCTCTAGAATTTAATCTAATAATCGCATCACTATTATACAATTCTGCAAAGTTTTTAGTTGTTAATTGATCTCTTTGAACATTTTTACCATCTAAATTACAAACTTCTAAATGTTCTGATTTTTTACCATCCCAAGATTTAACATTTGAAATAACATTTTCAGAACTTCTTTCAACTTTTACTTTAATTTCAAATGCGTCACCAATCTCTTTACCATCGACTTTAGCAACAACTTTTATTGTATGAATCCCCACTGTATCATTTGATTTAACAGTTAAAGTATTACCAGAGAAAGAGCATTCTAGGCCAGCATTGTCTTTTACAGAATATTCAATATTTTTTGTATAAGCTTTATCGCCATTCATTATTGTTGCATTTAATGCTAATGATTTTTCATCATTTGTTGAAAGATCAATTTCCCCAACACCTGTCCATTTAGATAATGATAAATTAGTTGCATCAACAACATCTAAAGCTTTTAGTTTTAACTTAGCCATTACTTCTTGAATATCAGCTGGATACATTTCATTAATTTTAGAACTATAATCCGCTCCAAAAGCATCTGTGACAATTTGTTTATATTCTCCACCTTTTTTAGCTAATGCATCACAATATTTGATAGCAGCATCTCTGTGTTGTTTCAATGCAGTATCATCATCTATTTGAGACTCTGCAGATGCAGCTAATTTATCATAAGTTGTATTTAGTTCTGCAACAGATAAATTATTTAATCCACCTGTTACAAATTTCTCTAGATTTGTAGAAATTTGTTTAAGCACATAGTCTTCTACTTCATCCATTGTCATCTCACCTGTATTAACTTTTGTTGCTACATCATTTATTGCTTCTTTATAGGCATCAATGTATCTATCATTTTTGGCAATTGCCTGAGCAATAGTTTCTCCAAACTCTGTAACCAATTTTTTGTAAAATTCAGAACCTTCTTCAATGTTTTTATATGTTCTATTAATTGTTACAGTATTATCAAGTTGAGTTTTATATTTTGAATTAGCAAAATCAGAAGCTGAATTTTTTAAAGTATCAAAATCGCCACCTTCTTTAATTTTTTCTTCAATAAATTGTTCTACCGCTAAATTAAACTCTGTTTCAAAACCATCATAATTTTTAGCATCCTCTTTTAAATCAGCTTTAATTTGAGCTGTAATAACAGTTTTTTGAATATCATTCAAATTTTCTGAATTAAATCCTAATGAATCTAAATCATAACCAGAGTCTTCACCTAATTCTGCTGTTGCAAAGTAAGCATCAACAATGCTTCTAATTTCTTCTTTGATAGACTCGGCATCAATTTCACCATCAATATCAGCTACATAAGCATTAATTAATGACTCTAATGTTTTATCATCTGCAACTTTATATTCAGGATAATCAGCTAAAATACCATTTTTTAAAGAATCTTGATATTCTACCGCACAATATAAAGCTGTATTCTTATTCTGAATAGTTGGCAAAGCTTCTGCTAAAATAGCATTTAAGTCACCTTGAAGAGCTCCACTTATATATTGATTTAAAATAACTTCTAATTCTTCTGTAACATCAGACTTCCATTGATTACCATAAGAAGATAATGCTGCAGGAACTTTAATATTATTTTTCACAAATTCATCAAATTGTACATAAACTTCTAGTTTTTTATCTAAATTTTCAACTTCTTTTTTATCTAGTGCATTTAAGTTTTTCAATTTAGTACCAGAAATCTTATTTGCAGAAGTATTTGTATCAATTTTTTTCCAAAAAGAATTAATTAAATCATTTGATAATTCACCATTTTCTTCACCATTCCAATTAGCATTAAGAAATTTTCTAAATTCAGATTTAATTACAGTACCGTCACCGTTTCCGTTTTCAGAATCTGCAACGCTTTCCCAGCCACCTTTACTTTCAAAACCAGCTAAGAATCTGTAAAATTTAGTTGTGTTGATTTCATTTGACATAAAGTTACTCCTTTTTTTCCCTTTTTCTATTTTCTATACTATGTATTACGGCATATTTTTGAAAAACTTTAATCTTTTTTGATGTTTTGTTACAAATCTTTACAAAATTAATGTAAAGTTTTGTAACAAAATTGCTCAATTTGTGAAATTCTATAAAAAATAAATACTTTATATATATGTAAGATGTAAAACAAAAATTTATTTAATCCCTAATCCTTTCCCTAAAAATTTCCCCAATTTCGCTTCTCTAAAGAGAAGCTTTTTTTTTGCTAAAAAAATTATCTATTATATTAATGAGAAAAGTTGTTATAAAAAGCTCTAAAATAATAAGTTTTCTGCTAGAATTGTTAATTTTTGTAAAAAATATATATAAAACCCTAAAGTTTTTCAAAAAAATGCCGATATATATACTGTTAGATAATGAAGGTATAATCATGAAAAAATTAAAAGGTGTAATGATAAATGGTGAATGGTTAGGTGATGGTTTTATAATAAACCAGCATTTTCGTACTATCTGCGATATTTCACCACAAATCATGTCTGAATTTATTAAAACAACTAAAGAAGTTGGATATAAAAAAAGTATTGAAATAAGTTCTTTTGATTTTATTAATAAAGACACTATTAAAATTGAGTTTATAAAAGACAAAAAAGAATTATTTTCTACAAACTTAACTTTTGAAAAAAATAACAATTCTTTAAGATTAGTTTCTAAACAATTAAATAACCCAAATAATAACTCAACTAAAAAACAAAACGAAATTCAAAAAGTTGAACAAACAAGCAATGAAATAAAAACGCAAGAAATAGAAAATACAGTAACAAATGATAAATACTACAGTCAAGAATTTCCTATTGAATCAATTATTAAAGAGCCTGAAAAAACAGAAGAAACCTTAAAAAAAGAGATAGATTCTATTGAAAATATGCCTTTAAATTTGATTTCAAATAATACAGAAGAAAAATATCCTAATGAAGTCAATTTAGAGGACAGCTCAAATAATATTGCAAAAGAAGAAGTTATAGAAGCTTTCAAAGAAGAAGAAGAAAAAGTTATAGTAGAAAAGATTTCTTCTAATCAAAAAGAAACAACAGAGAATCCTTCTTCAAGCTTAGAAAAAGTTGCGTCCAATACTGCTGAAATTCAGCCAAATAATATGAATCCTATTCATATTACTGTTGAATTACAACAACCACAGACACAACAACAACCTCAATTTATTCCTCAACCACAATACATTCCACAGCCTCAAATCATACAACAGCCTATGCCTATTATAATACCACAGCAACAGGTTGTAGAAAATGTGAAATTTATAGAACAAGAAAAAATAACAAATAATAATAAACTCGAAAACGATACAAAACCTAAAGCAGATAAAGAAAAAGAAACAACAACTTTAAAAGAAAAAGTAGATGGTTTTGCAAAAAAAGAAATTCAAAAAGAAGAATCTGAAACTTCTTTGGCTGAAAATCTTGAAAACAATATTGAAGAAAAAGAAATTTACCAAGAGAAAGAACCCCAAGAAATCTTATCAAATATTAATAAAACCGATTTAAACAAGGACATTCTTGTTGAAGAAACTAAAAATATTGAAGAAATCTTAGGTATTCAAGAAAATACAGAGGAAGCTGATGCTACAATTGTAAAAGAAGTTGCAAATGAAGATATATTTAAAGAAATAGAAATTTCTGAATCAAAAGAAAATGATATTACAGATAGTTTTGATTTTGCGTCTTTAGATGATACTATTTTAGAAAAAAAAGAAGAGTCTTCAATTGAAAGCCTAGAAGAAGAATTATTAAAGCTAAAGGAAGAAATTGAAGAAGAAAAATTAGAAGCTGAACTAGAAGAGCTTAAGAATTCAATTACACCAGAAATACAAGAAGAATTTGAACAATATAAAGAAGAGCTTTCTAATATTATTCCTGCTGATCAAAAACCAGAAGAATTCATGATACAAGCATTATTAGCGGAAATGATGTCTTTAAAAGAAGAAATCAGTGTACTTAAAGCTGAAGCTGTAAAAAAGATTACAGTTGAAGAATTCTTTGGTGATAAAGAAAAAAGCGTTGTTAAAGCAGAAGATGCTGATTTTAAGATCTTAAGCAGCAACGAAAAACACAATGCCGCTATCCTAGATGATGATGTGTTTTTTGCTGGAGAAAAGCTATATAAATGGGGAGATACATTGTATCTTAAAGATTAGAAAGACTTCTTCGGTATACGGTTTTCACTTACTAAAGTTTTATATTTCTCGTCTTTATACAAGTATATTTTTATTGTATAGCTTGCAAGTTCTTTTTGAGTATATATTTTTCGTTTAAAATCAACTTCTACTTCATTTGGCTCAATTGTGTAAGATAACATTGGGTTATTTTTTTCTGCAATTGTAAGGGTAATAGTCTCTAAAGGTTTAT
Source organism: bacterium (assembly GCA_017482685.1). Taxonomy (GTDB): domain Bacteria; phylum Cyanobacteriota; class Vampirovibrionia; order Gastranaerophilales; family Gastranaerophilaceae; genus CAG-196. The sequence goes on from JAFUMP010000063.1 coordinate 10,194, forward strand.
CATTTTGACAAAGTACAAAATCTCCTTTTAGTTTTGGTATATCAATATTTGAATTATTTAAAAAGGTATAAGTTGCTTTTAAAGGATATTTAAACAAGACTTTTTTTACAGAAAAAGATTTCAATGCAACATCTATGTCATTTTTATAAACAACTTTTCTATTAATAAACAAGTCTATTGAATGAATTTTATACCTATAATACTTAGCCTTAGTAGGCCTTCCATCTAAATCTGCAATATTTGCTGACTTCATTAAAGCCTTATTATACAAACTATAATCAAGATATTGTGGTTGTATTTTTAGAAGTTCTTCAATATATGCAATAGATTTTTCTGGATCTAAATCTGAAAGAATTATCGCTAATTTATATTTAATATTAATACTTTCAGGAAGAATTTTTTCTGCTTTTTTTAAATATCTAAGAGCTTCAGTATTCAAGCCAGATTGCACCATAATATCAGCTGTTTGAATATAAGAATTAACTATACGATTTTCAATAGATTCAACAATAACTTTATCTTTTTTTGAAAATTTATTGTAATAAAATTCCGCTTGCTCATAAGATTTAGCAGCTGAAAGAGGTTTACCTATTGAATAATACTTATCACCTATAGTTATGTACGCACGAGTCTTAAACTTTATTAAACTTTTGTCTGTAACATCTTTTATACCATCTAAAATATCCAAAGCTTCAGAAATTTTCCCTTGTGCTGTCAATACACATATCAATTTATAATATGCATAATATTTAGTTGATTTAGATTTTTGTATAGCTAAATTATAAGCATACTCAGCTTCTACATAATCTCCTGCCATTTCGCATAACTCACCAGCATGCAAACATACTGAATAAGATTTATTTTTTAAATCTTTTAATAAATCAGTTTGAGCTATAATCTCTAAAGCAATTTTCTTATCCAACAAACTCTGTTCTTGTTTTTGTGTTGACAAATTTTCTATCATCTCATTTCTTGCATTTATAGATAAAAAAGTTGTTACTACAACAGCTAAAAGCACTGAACATAGAACAGTTCTTAAATACTCAATACATATCTGAGCTTTTGTTTTCTTAAAATTATATTTAGTCTTTTTTATTTTTTCTTTAATCATGAAATTCCTGTATAGTTACAGCATCCGCAGAGCATATTTCACAAAGCTTATTATAAATATTTTTCATAACTTTTTTACGATTATATTCAAATGTTGTAGTTATTTTTGATTTTTCAGCATTTTCAATCAATCTTTTTGCAGAAAAATCTTCCAAACGCAAAACATTAGACGATATAAATTCTTGTACTTTAGAAACATCATCATTATTACAATAAATAGTTATTTTAAACCTTCTTGTACGTTTTATACTTGAAGGAAGTATCTTCCTTTCAAAAATTCTAATTAATGTAAGCACAGCAACACTCGCTATTGTAGTTACAACTGCAACATCATACATACCAACACCACAAGTCATACCAATTGCAGCACTTATCCAAAGTGTTGCTGCTGTAGTTAAACCTATAATCATTGGCCCATTTCTTAAAACAGCACCTGCACCAATAAACCCAATCCCCGATACAACTTGAGCTGCTACACGGCCAGTATCTCTAATACCAGTTGCTTGATCTAAAATTATATTATCACCTGTTGCATAGCTCGGAAATCCATAAATAGATATAATCGTAAAAGCACAAGCACCTAAACAAACTAAAATATGAGTCCTTAATCCTGCATATTTATTAGTTAGTTCTCTCTCCAGACCTAATATGAAACCTAAAGCTAAGGCCACAGATATTCTTATTAAGTAATCTATACAAAAAAATTCCATCAATTCTCTCCCATCTATATATAATAATATTACACCACAATCCGAGTTTTTACAATGATTAAGCATTCCTAATAAATCACTCCCCGAACCGTCTAAGATTCGAACTGGGGTAAATGATTTATATAAAGCTATTAGACGCAGGCTAAATAACTTTTTCGAGAAGATACAAGTTCTTAAGCCATATCTTCGGTTTTGAAGATAAAATAACCTTCGTAGCTGTAGCTTGCATCAATGCCTTTCATGTAAACAACTCTATTGTTTATGTCAGAAGTTAATGCTTGTCTTAAAAGTTCTTTTATTTCAACACTTTTAATAGGACTGCGTTCCATAGCTAATAAATAATCTTCTTTATCAACTTTTGACCAATCAACAACTTTGCTGATTTCTTTTTTTAGAATCAAATCTAACCAAATACGAGTACTTCTGCCGTTACCTTCTCTAAAAGGATGTGCGACATTCATTTCTACATATTTTTCTATAATTTCTTCAAACGTAGATTGAGGCATATTATCAATATGCTCTAAAGCAGGTTTAAGATACATAACAGGTGCAAATCTAAAGTTGCCTTTTGCAAGATTAACATCTCTTATTTCGCCAGCAAAGGGATAAATTTCGTCAAATAAGTGTTTGTGTATTTTAGAAAGCGAGTTAAATTTTCCGGCTTCAAGAGAATCAAGAATCCCTTTTTCAAAAAGTTCAAGAGCTTTTGTTTTGCTAATGCGTTCTTCTTCCCTAGCAAGTTCTGCTGATTCAGTAATGCCAAGTTTGTTTTCTAAAACCATAAACACCTCTTTTAAGTATTATAGCATAAATTTACAGTCATTATAATTAATTTATATTTACCCCTTTTGTAAACTTTGTATTACAAATTGTTAAGCAAAGAGGCAAGTTTTGTGGAGTGAAAGACTTTATATAGATATACGGGAATATCATGGGGATAATTTAATGACACCTATTACAGTATTAAGACAAATTATTAAAAATGGTTGGACAATCGCTAATAGAAGAAATATTATTTCTCAAATTGGAAGAAGTAATTTTGATGAAATTGCATTATTAGCAAAAAAGACAGGTAGAACTGGTGATATTTTTAGATTTAGTGATGCAAAGAATTTCTTGCGTCCAAATGAAATATCTGCAACAAAAGAAGCTTTAACCCAAACAAATACAGTATATCATGGATCCCCTTTTTTATTCGATGCTTTTGATGCGACGAGAATTGGTGCTGGAGAAGGAATGAATAAATATGGTAGAGGTTTATACTTAGCAAGAACAAAACATAAGGCTCCTTTTTATGCAAATATTCGTAGTACAGATGCTCCAATACATATAGGTTGTACAAAACCACTTGCGGATCCTAATCCTACCGTTTATACAGTGCAAGGAACCGATAAATTAAATTTAAAATTGTGTTCAAATTTAGAAGCTAATAACATAAGTAAAAACCAAGCTGCTTTTCAAGCAGAAAATCCTCATATTGATGGTTTAGAGCTTCTTGGAGGTGATATAACAATATTTCCAGAATCAATACATAAATTATCAATTTCTGATAAAGAAGATGTTATAAATTTTGTAAGAAATAATAAAGATTATAATTTTAGAACATGGACAACTGATACTACAAAATTAAATAGTATTTATCAGGTTAAATAATTTTAATAATAAAAAACTCCCCAGGCGAGCCCAAACAACAAAACAATTCGTCACCCTGAAATTTTTACACTCTACTTACTAGCTTGCAGTTATTATTCCAAACTAAAAGCTTTTACCTTTCAGGGTCTTACCTGAATTTAGTAGGCACGCCCAATTGGTAAGATGCTGAAACGAGTTCAGCATGACAGTTTTGATTAATTTGTAAGTTGGGCATACTTGCCCAACAAATATATTTACCCCTGCAATAAAAAACTCCCCAAACAGTCCAAGATTCGAACTTTTTGTGTTGAATTGCACAATGTGCTAAATAATACAAAATATAATATTTATAAACAACTTTTAAATTTAAAACAAAACCTTTAAAATCATAAAATATACAAATATGGTATAATTATATAAAACTTTATACTGGTTGTTAAAAAACTAAATTTAAGAAAGGAGTTTATACTATGGAATTAAAAGGTAGCAAAACTGAAAGAAACCTAATGGAAGCTTTTGCTGGGGAATCTCAAGCTCGTAACAAGTATACTTATTATGCAGCCCAAGCTAAAAAAGATGGCTACGTCCAAATTAGCAGAATTTTTGAAGAAACTGCTAACAATGAAAAAGAACATGCTAAAATATGGTTTAAATTACTACATGGTGGTAAGGTTGCAGATACCTTAACAAACCTTGAAGATGCCGCAAATGGTGAAAATTATGAGTGGACTGACATGTATGCAACTTTTGCAAAAGAAGCTAGAGAAGAAGGTTTTAATGACATAGCGTTGTTATTTGAAAATGTTGCTAAAATTGAAAAAGACCACGAAGAAAGATATAGAAAATTATTCGCAAACATTAAAGATGGGGTTGTCTTTGAAAAAGACAATGCAATCGTTTGGGAGTGTGGCAATTGTGGTTTTGCGTATGAAGGCAAAAATGCAGTAGAAGTTTGCCCTGTTTGTGCACACCCTAAAAGCTTTTTCTTCGAAAAGCCAAAAAATTACTAGGAAATAACAAAAATAAGCCGAGACAATCTCGGCTTATTTTTGTTGCAATAAAAAACTCCCCGAACTAGACTCGACATCTTCTATAGAATCCAGTATAATAAGTCTATGAGTTTAGATTTAAAAACAATTAAAGACGAATTAGAACAACGAGAATTTGAGCTCCTTTCTCCTTATGCGACTAAATGCAAAGAATCCAAAGGCAGAAAATACGAGCGTTTAGAAGAAAATCCGATTAGAACCGAATTCCAAAGAGATAGAGATAAAATCATACACTCAAAATCTTTTAGACGTTTAAAGCATAAAACTCAAGTTTTCTTATCACCTTATAATGACCATTTTAGAACAAGGTTAACCCATACTTTAGAAGTTTCTCAAATAGCTAGAACAATGGCTAGAGCTTTGAAGCTTAATGAAGATCTCGTAGAAGCAATCTCACTTGGTCACGATTTAGGTCATACACCTTTCGGACACTGTGGTGAATCTATTTTAAATGAATTACTTCCGAACGGTTTTTTTCACAATTTGCAAAGCGTACGAGTAGTTGAAATAATAGATGACATGAATCTGTGTCAAGAAACTATTGACGGCATAATGACACATTCTTGGGGATATAAGCCAAAAACTCCAGAAGCCCAAATAGTTCAATACGCAGATAAAATTGCTTATATTAATCACGATATTGAAGATTCAGTTCGTGCAGGAGTTATTTCAGAAGATGACTTACCAAAGGATAGTATTGAATATTTTTCAAAAAACCAATCAGAGCGTTTAAGTAGGATGATAATTGACGTTATTGCTAATTCTATTGATAAACCTACTGTTTCTATGTCAGAAGAAGGTTGGGAACATGTCAAGGTCTTAAGAGAATGGATGTTTGAACATGTTTATCTTGATCCTATTACTAAAGCAGAAGAGAAAAAAGCTAGAAATATTATAAAATCACTTTTTGAATATTATTCAGAACAACTAATCCCTTATCATAAAGAAGCTGATATTCCTCAATTGGTTACAGATTATATCTCAGGAATGTCTGATCAATATGCAATAAGAAGATATCTAGATTTGTTTATTCCGAAGCCACTTGCAGAAACATCAAATGATGATGCCTTGTTTAGAAAAATGAAAGATGGAATATATTAATTAGAGAAAATTTAATATATTATTTGAACTGTAATATTTCTTGAACGAGGTTTGTTATCAAAATCAAGTAGAACAACTTGTTGCCAAGTGCCTAGATTCAGTAACCCATCAACTAGAGCTATATTAACAGAACTACCTACAAGCGCAGCCCTTACATGAGCATATCCATTTCCATCATGCCAAATCTCATCATGATGATATTCTAGTCCTGTCGGTGCAATTCTTTCAAGAGCCTCTCTTAAATCCATCACCAAGCCATCTTCGTATTCTATTGTGGTAACAGCAGAAGTGCTTCCCTGAATTGATACACATATTAAAGCATCCTTTAACGCATGTTGATAAACACAATTTTGAACTTGTTTCGTAATATCTATAATATCATTATTTCCCGCTGTATGAATTGAAAATTTCTCATTAATTACTGCCATTATCAGTTTCCTTTATTTTTTTCTTACTTTTTTTATAAACAACTACACAAAATATCACAATTAATATGGTTACAAGTAATATTATTAGCTCTAAATGTTTTTTCACAGCTTCTCCAAAAAACATTAAAACTAAACTTACTAAAAAAAACCTTGCCCCACGTCCTAATAAACTTACTGAAAAGAATTTAAAAAAATCCATTTTTAAAATTCCACTACCAATCGTGAAAATTTTATAAGGTACTGGAGTAAATGCAGAGAAAAACACAGCAAATGAACCATATTCCTTATACATCTGCTCTACTTGTTCTAATTTATCCATGTGTTTCTTAAATAAAAATCTAAATACAGGACGACCACCCCAATAGCCAATTCCGAAACCAATCGCACCACCTATAGCTGAAGCTAAAGTACATACAAAAGCATAAAAAAGAGCTTTTTCAGGTTTTGCTAAGTCCATAACTATAAGCAAAAAATCTGGCGGTGGTAACAGAAAAAAGCTTTCAATACAAGAATTTAAAGCTAACCCCCAAACTCCCATTGATTGAAACCAATTACTTAAACTAACTAAAATTTCATGCATTATTCAATTATCCTATATAAATTCGAAGACTCTTGTACGCTTACATTTCCAGTAGGAATTATTAAAACTTCAAATTTTTCAAGCCTATTTGAATATTCAATTTCAATAATATCACCAACTTTTAATTGTTTAGCAGGCTTAGCTTGATTACCATTTACCAAAACACGCCCCATATCAGAAACAGTATTAGCGACAGTTCTACGTTTAATTATTCTTGAAACTTTTAAAAACTTATCTAGGCGCATTATATTTTCTTTATAACCTCTTTAACTAAAGTTTTAAATCTATCCTTAGCAATATTAGCAGCACGTATAACATCTTCGTGCGACAACGCTACTGTACTAACACCTGCAGCAGAATTACAAATACAACTTATGCCTATAACATCCATACCAGCCCATTTTGCAACAGTTGCTTCTGGAACAGTTGACATGCCTACCGCATCAGCACCTATGATTCTTGCCATTTTTACCTCAGCAGGGGTTTCATAAGATGGGCCAGTCAAGGCTAAATAAACCCCTTCTTGCAAATCAATACCCAATCTTGCAGCAGTCTTTTTCACCATTTCATTCAACTCTGCAGAGTAAACTTCACTCATATCAGGAAACCTCAGCCCCATTGAATCGTCATTTGGCCCTATTAATGGATTTACATGCATATTATTAATATGATCCGTAATCAACATTAAATCAGAAGGGTTAAATGCAGGATTTACACCACCCGCAGCATTTGTAAGTATTACAGTTTTAACCCCTAATTTTTTCATAACCTTGATTGGAAAGACTACTTTAGTCATACTATGACCTTCATAATAATGAAAACGACCCTGCATCATTACAACTTTTTTTTCATTTATCTCTGCAAACACTAAACGGCTTTTGTGTCCTGAAACTTGAGAAGTTTCAAAACCTGGAATCTCAGAATAAGGTATAGCTAATTGACAATATTCATCAGCTAATTCACCCAAACCAGAACCCAAAACAATACCTATTTCTGGTACAAAATTTCCCAAATTCCCCTTCAATTTATCTGTTATAAAATCTACAGTTTGATTTAACATTGAACTCTCCTAAATACTCCAAAATAACACTATGTTAATTCTATAATAAAAAACATCACTTATATTTAATTTGTAAATTTTTGTAACAATTTTGTAAAAAAATTAAAGTTTTACACAAAAAATGCCGTAATACATATTACCAAGGGAAAATTATAAAGGAAAACAGATTAAACTATGGGAATGGCAGCATCACAAGCGAGATTATTGCAACTCACAAGCCGAAAAAACGATATCGGCTATGAGTTAACAAGGCTTTCTAATGACAAAGTAAGTCTATCTCGTGAGATGCAAAAAGTATCAAGAAAATATCAAGATTCTTTAAATCAAAAAGTTTTAAAATGGTCAAATAACAATGGGGTTTCATACATTGATTTAAGCTATAACAATTTAATGAAGCCTAGTACAATGAATCAAAATAAACCTTATTTATTAACAGACCAAAATGATAAAATTGTAATTGATTCCGAATATAAAAAATATGCAGAAATGATTTCTCCAAACGGTTCTACAGGGGGAAATTGGGAAAGTGTTAGAACACAAGTTCTTGCTGAACTTACCGGCATTGATGCTACAAAAATTGCAAGTGCAGACTCTTACCAAGAAGAAATCTGGGCGGACGAAGCAGTAATTAATCAATTAATTGAAGAAGAGCCAATTTTACCAAAAGAAGAAACACACATAGAAGATTTTATTGCAAATATTGGTAATTCAACAGGTATTTCTGCAAGCTTCTCCGATGGTGATGATTGGAAAAGTGCTTATAACAAAAATGGAACAATTGATTTAGGTGATGCAACAGTTGCTTCAGCAAATTTAAAAGCTATAACAGATCACATAGCAACTCAACTAGGACAATTTATTGATGATCCTGACGTTTTAAAATCAGCTTGCGAAACTTTCTACAATGAACAAGTTGGAATAATAAACAATGCCGATAAAATGGAAGATTCGCTCAAAAATGATGCAACCCCACTCAATCTCAAAAAAAATAATTTTTCCATAAATGTAAAACAGATGATTGATAGGATTGTTGGAGGCTCTTATGCTTCTGAAAACTGCAATGTAAACAAAGGAGGATATGCTAACGCTAATACATATCAATGGTACGATATAAATTCTCCAATTTATAAAGATACGCTTGAAAAACACAATATTTGGCAAGAATCTTATGATTTAGCAAAAAAAGAGTACGACGAATCTGTTCAAGCTAAAAACCAATTATTTACTGCAGAAGAAGAAGCTTTAATTAATTTCTATGACGCTATATTTTCTTCAATTGCAGAAAAAGGATGGACATATAACAATCAAGTTAATGATACCGAATACTTAAACCAAATGCTTCAAAACAACATTTACACAATGACAACCGTTGATAGAGAAGCTGAATTTAGTGATGAAAACAATGAATATCTTTGGGATAACGAATATTCTACTGATATAGCTAGCAACTTCACTAATATTTTCTTCGTAAACAATACTTCAGCTAGAGAAGAAGCCTTAATTGAATATGAACACGAAAAAAGTATAATAAACGAAAAAGAATCTAGAATTGATACAAGAATGCAAAATCTTCAAACAGAGCAAGCTGCAATTAACCAAATGATTCAAGGTATAGAATCAGTTAAAAATGAAAACATAGAAAGAACAATGAACATTTTTGGTTAATAAAAAATAAATAATTTTCCCCACTTAACACTTAATCTTTAATCTTGTTTGTGCTACCCTCGTAATATAGAACATGTAAGGGGTAGGTATGTTTGAATCGTTATCAGATAAATTACAAGATATTATAGCAAAGACTTCAGGACAAAAAGAGCTGACACAAGAAAATATGCAAGATGCTCTACGTGAAATTCGTCGAGCTTTATTAGAAGCAGATGTAAATTTACGAGTAGTAAAATCCTTTATCTCAAACATCAAAGAGCGTGCAGAAGGTGAAAATGTAATTCAGGGCGTAAATCCTTCACAACAGCTAATAAAAATTGTCCATGATGAGTTAATTGAAATTCTTGGAAAAGAAGCTAAACCTTTAAATTTTTCTGGAAACCCTAGTTTAATTATGATGCTTGGGCTTCAAGGCTCTGGTAAAACAACTTCTTCTGCAAAACTTGCTGTTAAATTGAAAGCTGAAGGCAAAAATCCGCTTCTTGTAGCTTGTGACGTTTACAGACCTGCTGCAATTACTCAGTTAAAAACTCTTGGTGAAGAAATAGGAGTTGCTGTCTACACAGAAGAAGGCGTTGATAACGTCCAATCAATTATAAGCAATGCTATTAATTATGCTAATGAAAACAATTTTAAGACCCTAATTCTTGATACCGCAGGTAGGCTACAGATTGATACAGAAATGATGGCAGAACTTCTTTTAATTGATAGAGTTTTCCATCCTACAGAAAAACTTTTAGTAATCGACTCTATGACTGGCCAAGAGGCGGTTAATGTTGCAGAGAACTTTGATGCACAACTTGCCATTACAGGATTAGTACTAACAAAACTAGATGGCGACTCTCGTGGTGGTGCAGCATTAAGTATTGTTCACTGCACTGGAAAGCCTATTAAATTAACAGGTACTGGTGAAAAGCTAAATGCATTAGAAGATTTTTACCCAGAGAGAATGGCCGATAGAATTCTAGGTATGGGTGATATCGTATCTTTAGTAGAACGCGCTCAAGAAGTATTTGATGAAAAAACAGCCAGAGAAATGGAAAAGAAAATGGCAAAAGCTGAATTTTCTTTCAATGATTTCTTAAAAATGCAATCTCAAATGAAAATGTTTGGCTCAATGGATCAACTACTCGGAATGATTCCAGGACTTAAAATGTCGAAAGATGACAGACAAATGATTTCTCACGAAGGTGAAAAACAGATGAAAAAGATTGAAGTGTTTATTCAATCAATGACACCTGAAGAAAGAGAACATCCTGAATTAATGAATTCTTCACGTAAAAAAAGAATATCTCAAGGTTCTGGTATTCCTATGCATGATATTAATATCTACATTAATCAATTTGAGCAAATGCGCAAAATGATGAAAGGTATGAATGATATGAAAAACATGTTTAAAGGTTTTGGTAGCAAATTAGGACAACAAGGTGCTGGCATGTTAGCAATGCAACAAATGCGTAAAAATATGCGAAGATTTAAATAGGGGTAATAGAGGGTCACCCCACCCTAGCCCTCCCCATCCAGGGAGGGGAAAGGACAATAAATGAAACTCATTGTAGGATTAGGAAATATCGGACAAAAATACACATTCACAAGACATAATGTCGGGTTTATGCTTGCTGATAGCATTGCATTAAACAATGGACTCTCTTTTAGAGAAAATTCTCGTTTAAAATGCTTTATGACAAATCTTCGCAATGGAGTTGATGACTATTTAATAATAAAACCAACTACATTTATGAATCTTTCAGGTGAATCTGTACGTGCCGTAGTGGATTATTACAAAATCCCTATTGAAGATGTATTAATAGTATATGATGACCTAAGCCTTAAATTAGGCAAAATAAGATTCCGTGCAAATGGTTCAGATGGTGGGCATAATGGGATAAAATCTGTTATCCAACACCTTGGGACAAAAGATGTTGCAAGACTAAAAATCGGAATTGGGCCACAGCCTAACTTGCCTTCTGAAGTTTTTGTACTTCAAAACTTTACAAAAGAAGAGCTTGAAACTCTTAAACCGGTTTTATCAAAATCAAAAGATGGAATAGAATGCTTTTTCAAAGAAGGAATTGCAGTCACACAAAATAAATATAATTAGAGGTTAATCTTATGAAATTAGCAGAACAATTAGAACAAGACGAAAAATACGAAGAAGCTTACGTTGAATATAAAAAAGAGCTACCACATAAACAAGGTGATGTTGAGCTTTTAACAAAATTAGCTCACATAGCTTTAATTCTAGATAAAAAAGAAGAAGCTAAAGCTTATTACGGAAAAATGTTAGAAGTTGATCCATCTAATATCCTTGCACACGAACAATTAATTGATTTATTTGTTCACGAGGACAAATTTAAATATTATTTACTTAGAGGAAATTTACACGCACTTCAGCAACAAATGAGCTATGCTAAAAGTGACTACAAAAAAGCAATAGAAAATGCAAAAGACCAACAAGAAGCTCTTCCTGCAAGATACTTGCACGCTGGACTTTGCGAAGGCCAAGAAAAATACCAAGAAGCAATTGATGAATATTTAAGAATATCTGATTATGATGAAAAAAATCCAATAGTGTTCTTAAAGCTTGCTGAGCTTTATGAAAAAACAGAAGGCATTATTGCTTCCATTGAAATTCTTGAAAAAGGACTAAAAGAAAACGGATTCAAAGATTTTGAAGAAATTCTTGCTGGATATTATATTAGAAACTCTCAGCCAGAAAAAGCTTTAGAATTAACAAAAACCGACCTTACAAAAGCTCGTGCCCTAATGGATTTAGGTAAAAATGAAGAAGCTTTTGAAATATTAAATAGAGTTAAAGATAACTACAAAGGACAGACTTTAATACACTCGCTTTTAGCTCAATATTATTTCCAAAAAGGCCTGAAAGAAGAAGCTTTCAAAGAAATTGATGAATTTGCAAAATTAGATCCAAACTCGCCTCTTATTTATCAAATGCGAGCACTTATATACGAATCAGAAGGTGATTCTTTCAATGAACACGTAAACTGGGGTAAATATAATATTCTAAAAGGCGAAAAAGAAGTTGCTTTAAACGAATTCATGACAGCTTATCAATTTAACAATAGCGACATTGAACTAATTGAAACAATAGCAGTTCAATTAGAAGCTCAAAAAGATATCACAAAAGCTTGCGAATTTTATGAAAGATTAGTTGATCTTGAGCCAAACAATACAAACGCTCTTGAAAAATTAGCAAAATTTAGAGATTCCATTGGTGATTATACAATGGCTTTTGAATACATTGAAAGACTTAAAGAAATCAACCCTAGAAGCCAATTTGTATCAGAAAACTTTGATTCATACAAAGATAGAGCTGAAAACGGTGGAAGCTTTATGAGCTTTTTAAAATCAATCTTTGGTAAAAGAATGTAGTAGCATCCTTCTCTAGATGGGGAAGGTGTCCGAAAGGACGGATGGGGTGATTCAAAACACAGAACTATTAGCACCAGCAAAAGATAAACAAACCGCAATTGAAGCTATTAATTGCGGTGCTGATGCTGTATATATTGGAGCACCAAAATTTGGCGCAAGAAAAAATGTACCTAATACCTTAGAAGATATTAAGGAAGTTGTTGATTATGCTCATAAATTTTGGGCAAAAGTTTTTATAACAATGAACACAATTCTCACAGATTCAGAACTAGAAGAAGCTGTTGATTTAGCCAAACAACTCTCTGAAATCGGTGTTGATGCACTTATAATACAAGATATAGGATTGTTAAATAAGTTAATGCGCATATTGCCTTCCCTGGAAGAGAAAGGTGAGCGAAGCTCGGATGGGGTGATATACAAGCTCGCTCCAATTCACATGAGCACACAGTGTGATAATTATTTACCAGAAAAAGTCAGATTCTTTAATGAAATGGGAGTTTCACGTGTAATACTCGCAAGAGAACTCTCAATTGAACAAATAAGGAAAATCCACGAAGAAAATCCGAATTTAGAACTTGAGGCTTTTGTCCACGGAGCCCTTTGCGTATCAATGAGTGGGCAATGTTACTTAAGTCAACATATTGGAGGTCGTTCAGCAAACCGTGGCGAATGTGCTCAGCCCTGTAGAAAAAAATATACTGTTGAAACAACTGATGGCGAAGTTATAAAAAAAGATTTTTATGCACTTTGTCTGAAAGACTTTAATGCTTCTAATTGCCTAGAAGATTTAAAAGAAGCAGGAATTTGTTCTTTTAAAATAGAAGGTCGTTTGAAAGACATTGGATATGTTAAAAATATTGTTTCTTATTACAGACAAAAACTAGGCAAAGGATGTTCTTCTGGCAGAAGCATCTACCCATTTACTCCAAATCCTGAAAAAAGTTTTAATAGAGGCTTTACTGAGTATTTCTTAAAAGGACGAACAGATTGTTTTAATCAGGAATCACCAAAATCAAAAGGCGAATATTTAGGTGAAGTTATTGAAACTGGCAAAAATTGGATAAAACTTAAAACAAATAAAAATATTAACCCCCAAGATGGGATTTATGTTAATGGCGAAGGGTTTGCAGTAAATAGAATTGTAAAAATCACCCCGCCCCAGCCCTCCCCATCCAAGGAGGGAGTCTATCAAATCTACCCCAATAAGCCTGTTAAAGTAAAAACTGGCGATAAATTTTGGCGAAATCTTGATGTAGAGTTTGAGAAAGAATTATTAAAGCCTGTAAAACGACAAGTTGGGGTGTCTGTTGTCATTGCGAGGAGGATAGAGTCCGACGAAGCAATCCAGAAAGAGAATCTAGATTGCTTTACTTCGTTCGCAATGACAGAAAAAGAAATAAATCGAGGGGAATTAGTTATAACTCTTACTGATGAAGACGGTGTTACAATTACTTGCAAACTTCCAAATGGCGAAAAAGCTAACAATCCAGAAAAAATGAAAGAGACCTTTATTAAACAATTCTCAAAAACAGGAGAAAGCGATTTTTATATTGAAGAAATAGAAATTGAAACCGAACTTCCTTTCATGCCAGTAAGTGAAATAAATAGCCTGAGAAGAGAGCTACTGGATAAACTAATAGCTAAGCGCATCGAGACTTATAATAACAACCGTCAATGGCAAAAACCGATGAAATATACTAAATATTTTCAAAAAGAAGTAGATTATAGAGCTAATATCCATAATAAATCCGCAAAAGAATTTTATCAAAACTGTGATGTAAAGATTTTAGAACCTTCTTTTGAAAGTAAATTACCAAATCGACAAGTTGAGCTTATGCGTTGCAAACATTGTATAAAATACGCTCTAAACATGTGTAAATCTCCAATAAATCTCCAATTAAGAGATGAATATGGAAAAACTTATCCATTGAAATTTGATTGTAAAAACTGCGAAATGAGTATTTTATCAAATTCTTCTTAACTCACATTATGCCTGTTAAGCTAATTGAGCTTGTTGAGCTTGTTGTTTATCAATTTCTAGGCAATATGCTTCATATTTTTTATATAGTTTTTCAGTGCCTTCGCCATATTTTTCATCTATGTTTACGCCATTTTGTTTATCTTGATGTATCTCATACACAAGCTCTGTTGTAGATTTTTTTTCTGTTTCCTTTTCATCTGTTATATCAGAATGTGGCATTAAGTATTTTTGAATTGCCCAATCTGCTACGCACCCGATTGCAAAGCCAAGAACAGTACCTGCGCCAGGAATTATAGAACCGATAGCTGCGCCAATTGCTTTACCTGTTAATTTTGTTGCAACTTTGGTACATAACTTTCCAATTATTTTTTTAGTACCTTGCTTTGCAAACCATTGTCCTAATTTTGTAACACCATTACCCGCAATCGACGACGCAAGTTTTCCAGCACCCTTTGATACAGCTTTATTAACAAGAGTCTTTCCTAATCCATCACTTAAAGTATAAACCGTTGCTGGTACTAATGCTGTTAAAGCAGATTGACCAAGCTGTGTCATTCCGGTACCAAATCCGTGTTCTTCAAATGCTGTATATATTTTCTTGCTATCCATGAGCATTGTAAGAGCACCCATACCAATACCAAGTTTTAGACCAGCGCCACCACCACAATTTTTCAAGAAACTATTACCAGTTTTTGCTGTTATTTTGGATGCGTCAACTGTTGCCATTTTTGCTAATCTATCTTCTATTTTAGGCGCACTACCCCATAACTTCATACGTTGCCACATACCCTTAGTATCTTTTAATTGATGGGTAAGTTTAGCAACCTCATCAGCATTTCCATTTGCCATAGGTGTCTTAAATTTATTACAAATTTCTTCATAACTTGCAACTAACTGTGTTGTGTCACTTCCATTTTTTATATATCTATTGTATTGCTTTTGAAAATCACGATTAAATTTCGCTAATTCATCTTGTGCTTCAATTGTAACCCCTGGGGCTTTTTTCCATAATTCAGTGTTTGCTCCATTTAAAACCATTTCTGTTACAGGAGCATTTGTTTTAAACTTAAGACCATTTATAATAGTTCCACCCATAAACAAGGAACCTGCTCCCAAACTCATAGCTAGATTTGTTCTAGCTTTTTTATTTTCATTTTCAATACCTTTTATTCTTCTTTCTTCAAATTTCTTTCGCTTAGCTTTTGAAACTACAAGATTTCCATTTTTATCAACCTTAAATTTTGGTTGATTGACATTATCTAAAATCCCATTATTACTTCCTCCACTACCAATCGAACTGGAAGCATTTACATGATCACCGTAACAATAACTGTTATACATGTTTAGTGGAGATGATATTGTACTATTATACGCAAAATTTCCGCCCATAAATTTTTCCCTTAATTTTCCTGTTATATTTATATAAAGTTTTTTTGTTTTCTAAAATTGCTTTTTTGTAACAAAATGTAACAATAAGCTTTTTAAATTCATGTTAAAATAGTCTTATGAAATGCGGATTTGTAACAATTATAGGAAGGCCAAACGTAGGTAAATCAACACTCTTAAACCAAATTCTTGGACAAAAGATTGTAATTACTACGGATAAAGCTCAAACAACTAGAAAAAGAATAAAAGGTATCCTTACAGAACAACAAGGACAAGTTATTTTTGTGGACACACCAGGAATTCATAGGCCACTTAATAAACTTGGAGAGTTTTTAATGGATGAAGCCAAGCTTGCAGTTCCAGATGCGGATTTAATTTTATTTTTAGTGGATGGTTCTGAGCCCGCAGGAAAAGGTGATAAATGGATTGTTGAAAATCTTTTAAAAAACAATAAAACTCCTGTCATCCTAGTTATGAATAAAGTTGATAAAATAAAAAACCAACAAAAAATAGAAGAAAATCTTATTACATATAAACTTATGTTTGAAGAAAATATTCCTGTAATAAGAATTTCTGCAAAAACTGGAAGAAATAAAGACACATTATTATCAAATATTTTTAAAAAATTACCGGAAGGAGAATTGCTCTATCCTGAAGATGTCGTGACAGAAGAAAGCATGCGCTCTGTTGCAGAAGAAATAATAAGAGAAAAAATTTTACTAAACACACAAGATGAAATTCCTCATTCAGTAGCTATTACAATAGATAAATATCAAGAATCTGAAGAAATTGACCGCATTTACGCCACTATTTATTGCGAACAGAAAAGCCAAAAAGGGATATTGATTGGTAAAGGTGGAGCATTATTAAAAAAAATCGGGACAGAAGCTAGACTTGAATTAGAAAATATTGTTGATAAAAAAGTCTTTTTATCTCTTGAAGTTAAAGTTGAAAAAGATTGGCGAAAAAAAGAAAAACTATTAAAAAGCTTTGGATATGTTTCTCAAGAGTAATAAAAATAACTTTACAAAAAATCAAACCTATGCTATCATCCTAAAAAAAAGGAAAATCATGACCAATTTAGTTAGAAAACTACATCATCATACTCATACCAACCCGAAAGGGCTGGGAGTTTTGATGTTCTCTTGCTAATCATTCTCCATCATCAGCTCTTTCGGGATTCAAATTAGAGAAACGATATGAGCAGATAATACAAGGAGAATTTTAAATGTCATTAGTAAATATTATTTCAGCAATTGGTAACAATTCATCCGTCTATCCACTTTTAATTAGGGATTGTGGGATTGAAAATCCTATTAAAATTGGCCTAACATACAAGCAAAACCTTAAAGATTCTAAACAAATGGCTAAAGATGCTTTTAGAGAAAGAGCCATTGATGAATATGTTTGCTCTGCTATATGGCTAGGTGGAATTCCTGTTATGGACAAAATTTGCAATTGGGGTATAAAAAAACTCGGGTATGACCCTAATATTGATATGAATTTATTTAAGGAATCTAGCAAGCAAGGCTTAGCTAAAAATATAGAAAAATTTAAAAATATCGCAACTGAAGAAGTTAAAAGTCTTGAAAAAGTTTTGAAAAATAAAAAAACTTATGAAAAGCTACAAGCTGGCAAATTCGTTTTATCAACAGCAATTCCAGTATTTTTAATGGGCTATTGCCTGCCAAAAAGCAACTTTGCTTTAACAAATAAATTAAGAAAAAAACAAGAACTACAAAAAAATGAAGAAAATATATTAAAGACAAAACAAAAAAATAGTCAAAACATATCCTTTAAAGGAAGTTTTGTATCAAGCTTGGCTAATATGTCAACAGTTAACAAAATGGCTGTTACAGACGGAGGATTGACAGTTGGAAGAGTCGCAACAGGAAGAAACAGAAATGAAAGATTAGAATTAGGATTTAAAATGCTTGGCATGATGTTTTTAAACTTTGTAGTTCCAGCTTGGATTGCTAAACTTTTTGATGGTATTTCTAATAAATTATTCAACACTAATGTTAACCTAGACCCTAAATTACTAGATAACAAAGATTTTCTTACAAGTATAAAAAATAATAGCCTAAAACTTCCAAAAGATGATATTATTGAATTTTTGGATAATAATCCTAATGAAAAATTTTCAAAATTAGCAGAAGAATTTTGCGGAGTTAAAAGACTAAAAAATGGCTATCGTGATCCAAGAGTTTTTATTGATGAAAATAAGATAAAATCTTTCCAAAAAGAAATTGAAAAATTTGCAAAACAAGCTAAAGAAAGTGGCAATGTCGATAAATTCGCTCAAAAAGCATTAAAAGTTAAATCTGGTAATATATTAGCAAACATTACTATTAGTAGCATATTGCTTGCAATATGTTTACCAAAGTTGACTTTTTACTTAAGAAAACTTATTACTGGCTCAGATGCAGAACCAGGACTTGTCCGCAACGCATAATTTGCGGTGTTAAGATTATATAAGGATTTTCTAAAAGTTCGATTTTTTATAATATACTTAATTTGTAGATAATTATATATGGAGAAAAAGAATGACAAATTCAGTATTAGAAAAAGCAACAATTCATCCGTCTGCTGTAATACATCCAACTGCAGAAATTGGAGAAGGAGTAATCATTGGACCAAATGTTGTTATTGGCGAAGGAGTTAAATTAGGGAATGGCACAAGAGTAATAGCAAACGCTTATATTGAATTTGCAGAAATCGGTGAAAACTGTACAATAT
Source organism: bacterium (assembly GCA_017482685.1). Lineage (GTDB taxonomy): Bacteria > Cyanobacteriota > Vampirovibrionia > Gastranaerophilales > Gastranaerophilaceae > CAG-196. Next base: position 29,028 of record JAFUMP010000063.1, read on the forward strand.
CTCCATTTTCTACAATTGGTTCAGAGCCACAAGATTTAGGCTATAAAGGTGAACCGACAAAAGTTATTATTGGCGATAACACAATTATTAAAGAAAATGTAACTATTCACCGTGGTGCACCTGGGGGAGATGGCACTACAAGAATCGGTAATA
>JAFUMP010000064.1 GCA_017482685.1 bacterium
CCTCTGCTATTAAATCATCCGATGCTTCAAGACCTAAATCGAGTCCATCTGATTCTTCTAACATATCAACAGAATTATCTTCCTCTGCTATTAAATCATCCGATGCTTCAAGACCTAAATCGAGCCCATCTGATTCTTCTAACATATCAACAGAATTATCTTCTTCTGCTATTAAATCATCCGAAGCTTCAAGGCCTAAATCTAGTCCGTCTGATTCTTCCAAAATATCCAATTCTTTCTCTACTGTAGAATCCTCTTTTTGAGGTGCAATTGAGACAAAATTGAATATAGTCTGTGCTTTCGCAATATTTTGTAAAAGATTTCTTGCTTCAGAATTATTAATTAAAACATTATAAAATTCTTTAAGTTCATCATTTCCAAGCTTATTGTCTAAATAATCAAAAATTTTAGACTCAAAGTCTTCAGGTAAGTCTTCAATATATTTTGTAACTAAATGAGGTTCGACATCATAGTAGGAAATTAAATCAGTTTCTTCTATTTTTAAATACCCATCAACAACATTTTCTGGATCTATAGTATTTGACAAAACAAAACCTGTCACCAAGCCTCCAGAAAGTCCTTCATCTAGTTTAATAAACATGTAAGCTAAAGGCAGAATCCCTGTATCAAAATGTGATTTAGGCACCCAAAGCTCATTATCTTTAAAATAAACTCTAACATCAATATAAGCTTCTTTTAAGTACACATCAGCTATATCTATTTTATCAAGTACTTGAGGGATTTTATGTAAACCTGATTCTATATCAACTTCAATTTCTTGAAAATACTTCGCCGTTATATCAGCAGCTAAAGCGTTTGCAACAGCACGACATCTAATTGTCGAATCTTCTATTTCAGAACAAATTACACGAGCTTGCTCTAAATCGCTATCCTCTATCAAAAAAGTATCATTATTCACTTAGTCACTCTCCCTCATTATTAGCTAAGCATATCATATTTATAAAAAAAAATCTATAATTTTATTTTTTATTGACTATTTTTTTAAAATTATTAAATCATTTAGTGTATTTTCTATAAAAAAACTTCAGATTAATTATTTTTTATCGTAAATAATAATTGAAAGGACAAAATATGTTTTCATCAATGATTCAAAATCTATTATCATCATCAGGACAAGCAAACGCAATGCAAAGAGCTGTTCAAATGATGAATCATGTTAATAACATAAACTCAGAATGGCAACCTGTAACTAACTCTGCTCAAGTACATGCAAATTCTAACCAGGTTTCTTTTGATGAACTTTTAAAAGCAGGCACAAAAACTAAATTTGGCGACTTATTAACAAACCCTGCAACAAGAGTTAATGCTCAAATATATAGTAACTCTGTATCAGGAATGACCCCAAAAACAGATTATTCTGATAAAAATAACGTTAAAGAACTCATATCTAGAGTTTCAAAAAAGCATGGAGTTGATGAAAAACTTGTTAATGCTTTAGTAAAACAGGAATCAGGATTTAACTTTCGTGCTAAATCAAAAGTTGGTGCAATGGGGCTGATGCAACTCATGCCTGCAACCGCAAAAGATTTAGGCGTCACAAACCCTATGGATCCTGAGCAAAATGTTGAAGGTGGTGTAAAATATCTTAAATCAATGCTAAATAAATATAATGGAAATATTATACTAGCTTTAGCTGCATACAATGCAGGGCCTGGCGCTGTTGACAAATATGATGGAGTGCCACCTTACAAAGAAACTCAAAATTACGTAAAATCGATACTTTCTAGTTATCTATAAAATTTATACAGCTTTGTCAATATTTTGTGCTTTTTGTTGACGTTCGTTTTCAGCTTTTTCATGCATTCTTCTTGTATTTGCGTATGTTAATCTAGGAATAAACCAGCCTAAAATATAAGGTGAAATTAAGAAGGTTGTAATAATTCCTGGTACAGAATTTAATCCTCTTGCAAAACCTAATATTTTATTAGCATTAGGTTTGCTACCACCTTTCATTAGTTTAGTTATCATGCTATCTACGGACTTTTTATCTAACTTACCATCACGTCCTAAACTTTCAAAGAAAGATAAAATCTTTTGATTCTTTTCTTTTTTAGATAAGTGTGCAAGTTCTGATAATTTCATTGTATTTTCATTAAATACAGTATTAACATGTTCTGATTTTGATATGATTTTTTCTAAATCACCACCATTATTGTTAATATAGTTACAGAAATTTAACATTTTATCTTTTGAATTAATGTTGTTATATAAAGCATTAATTTCTGAATTTTTAAGAACATGCGCTTTACTATAAGGATTCAATAAATCTAAATAAGATGCCCATTTTGATTTGCTTCTATCTTTTTGCATCAATACAAAGCCTGACTTGTCTTCATAAGAAGTAACAGCAGCTCTTGTCAACATTGGCACTGCAAATACAACTGCCAAGCTTGAAGATAAATCACGAATAAGAATTTCATAAATTTCTGATAAATCTTTTTTACCATTTTCATCAACTTGAGCACGATTATAAGCTTTTAACCCCCTAGGTGTTAATAGACCAAAAATTGACAATCCTGCCATTAATGTATTAGTAAAATTATGTCCATTATATTCTAATTCATTTGCAACAAACTCTTTATCTAAGAATTTAGAAAGTTTTTTACCCAATTTTTCTAACCAAGACATTTTTGGTTTTCCAGCTTTAAATGAAACCTCCTGATTAGAGTTCTGTTTGTCTTTATTAGCTTCATTATTTTTTACTTGCATTGCAGTTCTAGCACCTGGTGAGATACTGCTTCTTATATAAAGTTTTGGTAATACAGAAAGTACGCCAAGCGTAGCTGCAATTGTTGAAACATTGGTAATAAATCTTTTTGCTAAAGACTTATCTCTTATACTTTCTGCCATTGCTTCATCTAATTTATCAAGATTTTTATTAAGAGTAATTGCATCATCCGAATATTTTATCATTGCTTCAATTGCGTCAGAGGTTGAAAAAGCTCGTATTTCATCCAAATCTTTTGATCCAATTTTTACTTTGTTCAACATGTCTAATTCACTAGAAGTTGAGTATTTAAGATTATTAATATGTTCGGTAATTTCATTAAGACATTGTTGACGATACTTACTTTTACTAGGTTGCCCTAACCAGTTTTTAGGAAGAGTAGCATCTGTTGGTATTTTTTCATATTTTGAAATTTGTTTAAGAATGTTAATAATAGATTGGTCTTTAACATATTCTTTTCCTAAAGTATTTTCTAAAATATTTCTAACATTAGAAGCATAAAATTCTTGTTTAAATTTTTCTGCATTATTAAGAATACTTCTATCAAAACCAGGTTTAGATAAAATCTCTTTTAAACTATTACCATACCTTTTAATTAATTGAGAATTAATATTCGTAGATTTTCCAAATTTTGCAGAAAGAGCGAACATTATTGGAGCAACAGCCATCATACATGGGCCTGTTAAGCCTTCTCGTCCTAGAACTTCAAATCCCTCCTGCATATTATATTCGCCTGTAACTTCTTTATCACGTAAAAAAGCAGCGCCAACTCTCGGAGCAGTCATACCCAAGGCATCTTGTATTAAAAATGAAACTAAAAATCCTCCATTTTCAATCCCTTGCATAGTATTTCCAAACATGTTCAAAGCACCACCAAGACCTGCGCCTTTAAAACTAGGTTGATGATTTAATTGCATCTGCTCTTTTTTATATTCTTGTTTTGCAGATATATTTTCAGGTATCGAATTTGAGAGTTTCAACAAAAAATCCTTACTAAAATGCTTCTAACACATTTTAATAAAGTATCTTTAATAAAAAAAATTGCCTAAATGTAACATTTTTTTTCAACATTGTTACATTTAAAATTTAAGCTCTAGAAAATACTTCAACATCAATGTCATCAAATGTTGGTTCAAAGAAAAATGCTGCACTTGCTACCATTGAAGCATTATCTGTACAATATTTCATAATAGGTGCATAAACTTCATAGCCTTCTTCTTTAAGATTAAAAATCTTTTTACGAATTTCAGAATTTGCAGCAACCCCACCAGCTAGTACGACTTGTTTATAACTACGTTCTTCGGCTGCACGTTTAACTTTTTTTAAAAGAGTAGATGAAACACACTCTTGAAAACTTGCACAAATATCAGCAACAGGCATTTCTTTTCCATCAAAAGATTTTACAAGCCTTAAAATCGCAGTTTTCAAACCACTAAAGCTGAAATTATATCCATCAACTTTTGCTTCTGGTAATTTAAACGCATGAGGATTTCCTTCCTGTGCCAGCTTATCAAGTTTTGGGCCGCCGGGATAAGGTAATCCTATTAAACGAGCTACTTTATCATAAGCTTCCCCTACCGCATCATCAATGGTTTCGCCTATTATTTCCAGTTCAGTATAAGATTTAACATCTATTATTTGAGTATGACCACCACTTACTAAAAGTGCAATAAATGGTGGTTCTAAATTTGTATCAATAAAGTTTGCACTTATATGAGCATTTAAATGATTTATTCCGATAAAAGGTTTATCATAAGCTAACGCTAAAGATTTTGTAGCGTTTAAACCCACTAATAAGCAACCAACCAAACCCGGGCCAACTGTTCCGGCAAAGGCATCAATGTTTTCTGCACTTACCCCTGCTTGCTTAAAAGTTTCTTCAACAACAAGATTAACAGCTTCTAAGTGTTCACGCGCTGCGATTTCTGGAATTACTCCACCATATTCTTCGTGAATTTTAATTTGAGAAGCTACAACATTTGCTAGAACTTCTCTTCCACCCTTAACTATTGCACAAGCTGTTTCATCACAGCTTGATTCAATTGCCATAATTAAAGATTTTTCGTCAATTGTTACAGGTTTGTTACTAAATAATGTATTTTTAAGCTTTTTCATAGTAGCATTATAATACAAAAAGAATAAATAAAATAAAAGGTTAAAAATGAAATTTTTAGATAAAGCAAAAATTCGTGTAGTATCAGGACATGGCGGTAACGGTATGGTAGCTTGGCGTAGAGAAAAATACGTTGATAAAGGTGGCCCAGCCGGTGGTGATGGCGGACGTGGCGGTGATATTTATTTTGTGGCTGATGAAAACATGTCGACTCTTTTAGACTTCAAAATTAAATCAGTCTATAAGGCGCAATCTGGCGAAAACGGCGGAATCAAAGGTATGCATGGAGCTTGTGCTAAAGATACATACATAAGAGTTCCTTTGGGAACAGTGGTAAGAGATACAAAAACGGGTAAAATTATTGCTGATATTACAGAAAACGAACAAACAGTTCTTATTGCTAAAGGTGGACGTGGTGGACGTGGAAACGCAAGATTTGCAACTGCTCAAAAAAGAGCACCTCAGTTTTGTGAACCTGGGGAACCTGGAATTGAAAGAATTTTGGAATTAGAGCTAAAACTTATTGCTGATATTGGCTTATTAGGTATGCCAAACGCAGGGAAATCAACATTTATAAGCTCTGTAAGTTCAGCAAAACCTAAAATTGCAGATTATCCGTTTACAACTCTTGTTCCAAACTTAGGTGTTGTAAAAAAAGATGATGGCGGATCTTATGTTATAGCTGATATTCCGGGACTTATTGAAGGTGCTTCAGAAGGTATTGGACTAGGACACGAATTTTTGCGTCACGTAGAAAGATGTCGTTTTTTAATTCATATTGTTGATTTGACAGCTGAAGATCCTGTTAAAAACTATAACATTATTAACGAAGAATTAAGAAAACATTCAGAACAACTCGCAAATCTTTATCAAATAGTTGTTCTGAATAAAATTGATTCTATTTTAGAAGAAGACAGGGATACGTTCAAAAAAGAATTTATGACATTTACCCCCGATGTATTCTTAATTTCAGCTGTAACAAAAGAGGGGGTAAATGATTTACTTCATTTTGTATCAGCTAAGATTGAAGAAATTCCAAAACCTGAATTTGATTTGATTGTAGAAGAAGACTTTGATGCTTATAATAACGACGACAGTGAATTTGAAGTAACTAAAATTGCTAAAGATGCTTATGTGATTTCAGGTGGAAAAGTTAATCGTTTAGCTAAAGTTACAGACTTGAGAAATACAGAACAAGTTGTTAGATTTCAAAATATTTTAAAATCTATGGGAGTATTTGAAGTTCTTCATAGTTACGGTCTAAAAAACGGTGACACTGTAATTTGTGGGCACTTAGAACTTGGCTATTATGACGACGAAATTTGGGGCGAAGGAAGTAAAGTATAGAGGTAAATGAAATGCTATTTGCCATTGAACAAGCAATAAAATGCACAAAAGACGTTCCAATTGGCTGTGTTATAAAAAAAGATGGTCAAATAATAGCTTCTGCGCATAACCGTCGAGAATTAGAAGATGATGTAACAGCTCATGCAGAAATCCTTGCAATAAAGGAGGCGCAAAAAGTTTTAGGTACTTCAAGACTAAAAGGGTGTGAACTATATGTAACTTTAGAGCCTTGTCCAATGTGTGCTTGGGCTATTTCAATGAGCGGAATTTCTACTGTTTACTTTGGGGCTTATAATCAACAATACGGAGCAATGGGTTCGGTTGTTAAACTACCATTCCATTTACCTCTGAAAGTTTATGGTGGAATAATGGAAGAAGAATGTAATAAAATATTAGAAGAGTTTTTTGCTAGGATTCGCCAATGATAACAAAAATAGAACTAGACAAATTAGTTGAAAAATATGAAACAGTTGATTTTATAAAAGATGATCCTATTCAATTTTGTTATAGGGGTAAATGTCAAGAAGAAATTGAATTGTATGGTTTTATAGCGTCGCTTTTTGCTTATGGAAATCGAAAACTTTTTATAAAAAAACTTGATGAAATATTTAACAAAGCTGAAGGCGATTTAGTAGGTTTCATCAAAAACGGAGATTTTTCTTCATTAAGAGGCACTGAATATCGTTTTTCAAAAGAAAATGATATTATTCCGATTTTTGAAATATTATCAAAACTTTATAATGAATCTAGAGGGCTTGAGGAATTATTTAAATATGGCTGGTTGACACCTCATCCTAGCCCTCTCCTTGAGGAGAGGGGACAAACATTCCTTCAGACAGTCGTGGATTATTTTTACTCAAACGCACCTAAAACTGTTGGAAATGGGTTTTTCCACATGATTCCGAATCCCCAAAATGGCGGTGCTATGAAAAGAATGAATATGTTTTTGCGTTGGATGGTAAGAAAAGGTCCTGTTGACTTAGGAATATGGAATTTTATACAACCAAAAGATTTATTAATACCACTTGACGTTCATGTCGCTAAAGTATCACGAAATATGGAACTTCTAAACCGCAAAAATAACGATTTCAAAGCAGTTTTAGAACTTACAGAAAATCTAAGAAAATTTTCTCCAGAAGATCCTGTAAAATATGATTTTGCAATGTTTGCTTTTGGTGTAGAATTAAACAAGATAAAAAAGGAGAGTTCAGATGAATAAATTTAATGTTGATTCAGCAAAATTCTTATCCATACTAATAATTATATGTATAATTTTTATTTTGGTAATAGCGCATGCCTATAATTATTTACCTAAAAATGAAGACATGTCACGAATAGAAGATCTTAATTTTAACAATAATTATGTAGAAACAGAGCATAAAAATTCTGTTAAAAAAAATGATGTAAATGCTGATGAATATAATAAAAATCAAACTAATAAAGAAATTAAATCTAAAAATAAAGCTGCATTTGAAACTATAGATGAAGAAAAATTAATAGCTAATAATGGCTTAGTATCAGAAGATGAAACAAATATAGAATCATTGATAAAAAAAGCAAGAAACTTAAAAAATGAAAATGCGCTTGATGCTGTATCACAATATCAAAATATAATAAAATTGACAGATGATAACAATATTAAAGCAACTTGTTATGAAGAAATCGCTCTAATTCTAGCTCAGAATAAACGCTACGGTTCTGCATTAGGAGCTATCCAAAGAGGATATAATTTAGCACCAAATACAACAAGAGAGTTTCTTTTAGCTAGATTGTATTATAAAACCGGCAATGAAGATAAAGCAATGGAACGTATTAATAATATTTTAAAAAGAGATTTTTTTGTAGAATGATTGAAAAAAGTATAAATAAAGTTTTATTTTTAGGCCCAATAGGCTCATATTCAGATTTAGCAAAAAATAAATTTAGTGATTTTTTGAAAGAAAACTGTGAATTTATTCCTGTTAATTCAATAAATAATATAATGAATTTATTATGTGAAGCTAATGACTATAATATTTCTGCAGTTGTACCTATAGAAAATTCTATTGAAGGAATTGTTAGAGAAACTCAAGATAACCTTTTAGCGCTTTCGAAAAAAAATATTAGAATATTAGCTGAAACAACTTTATTAATAGAACATTCACTTTTAGGCTTTTGTGATAAAACAGAGGTAAAATCAATTGTTTCGCACCCACAAGCTTTAGCTCAATGTAGTAATTTTATTAATAAAAATTGGAACGATATTAATCTAATTCCAGCATTATCGACCTCTGCAGCTGTAAATAGCTTAACCAAAGAAGAACAAACAAAAGTTGCAATTGGCAATTTTTATTCCGCAAATTTGTATAATATACCTGTTATTGAAGAAAAAATTAATGATGAAAAAAATAATACTACAAGATTTATATTATTAAGCAAAATAACCCCTCAAAAGTCTATAGATAATAAAATGAGTATTATTTTTTCAACAGAAAATATTGTAGGAGCTTTAAATAAAGTACTTTTAATTTTAGAAAAATACAATCTAAATATGCTTTATATTGATTCAAGACCTTCAAAAAAGAATTTAGGAGAATATGTTTTCTATGTTGACTTTTCAGGTTTTATAGAAGATTCTAATGTAAAATTAGCTCTTGTAGAACTTCAACCTTATGTCAAACTATTTGACGTTCTTTCGGAAGGTGCTTTTATAATAAAATAACAACTCTTACTTTTTTTAAGCGAATATGATATAATCAACTTAAATGTTTTAAATACGGAGAAAATATGACTAATATAGATTTAGATGATGAATTTCTACAACTTTTCTATGATATTACTAACTCAGATGTGCCTAATAATTTAAGTCTTACTGATTTAAAAAAACAATTAGGAAGTGTTGTAGAAACATTAAGAAATTTAAATAAAACATCTAAAAAACCGATTGAAAGTAGAGCTTTAGAAGAAGAATCTGAGTCACAAGAAGTTGTTCCTGCTATATTAGTAGTTGATGACTTAGGGGTTATTACATATCAACTTAAAGTATTATTGTCACAATTTAAAATGGATGTAGACTGTTCTCAAGAAATATACGACGCAGTTAATAAATTCAAAAAAAGAAAATATTTGTATGTTGTAATGGATTTATTCATACCAACGGAAAGAGAAGGTTTTATATTGCTAACAGAACTAAAGAAAATGTCTGTAGCATATAATACAAAAACTGTTGTTGGTGTAATAACTGCTTCACCTAGAAAAGAGATCGAACAACAATGTAAAGCTCGTGGTGCAGATTTCTTCCTAGAAAAAAATAATGATTGGCAAAAACAACTTACTGAAATAATGTCAGGGTATATTAATAATGGCAATAATGAAGATGATTGGTAATTAATAAATATTGGTTGGGATATCGTATGGAACAGCAATCTTTATTTTCAGTAATTTCACCAATAATGGTTGGCCCATCTAGCTCACACACAGCGGGAGCGGTTCGTTTGGGATTGATGGCCAGAAATATTTATAACGCACCTTTTTTAAAGGTTAAATTTATACTATACAATTCTTTTGCAACAACTGGATTTGGACACGGGACTGACAAAGGTTTATTAGCGGGGCTTTTAGGCTATAGCGTTGATGATTCCAGGATAAAAAACATTTTTGACATAATAAAAAATGAAATAGATTATTCTTTTGAATATGTTGAAGATATTTCAAGATTTCCAAATAGTGTTGATATTATAATAGACGGAAAACGTAAGATTTCTGGTGACTCTATTGGCGCTGGTGAAATTAGAATTAATAGTATTGATAAATTCCCAATAAACATTAATGGAAACTACGACACATTATTAATGTTTTACAAAGATAAGCCAGGAATGATTTCTCGAGTTAGTGATATTATACAAAAATATGAAATAAATATTGCAACACTTCATTGTGGAAGAAATTCCAAAGGTGGTATAGCTTCAATGTGTATTGAATTAGATATGCCAGCAAAAGATGAAATTGTTGAAAAAGTTAAAGCTTTAAAAGATGTCTTTTTTGTAACAAATGTAAGGAAGCTAAAATAATGACTCTACTTTCTTTTGATGAACTATTAGCTACTACTATTGAGAAAAATTTATCAATATCAGAAATTGCACAACAAGAAGAAGCTTTATTCTTAGAGCTGTCAGTTGGTGATGTGCGTTCTAAAACACAAGAAAATTTAATTGCAATGCGTGAAGCTATACAAAATGGGCTTAAATCAACCGAAAAATCTGTTACAAATTGGTGTGGTGATGATGCTGTAAAGATGACACAGCGCTATAAAAAACAAAAAGCATTATTAGGAACTCTATTTGAAAAAATTACAACTTATGCAATAGCTACTGCTGAAGAAAATTTAAGAATGGGAAGAATTGTAGCTTGTCCTACAGCAGGATCTTGCGGTATTGTTCCTTCGGTTTTAATAGCAGTCTCGGAAGAACGAAACATATCTGAAGATAAGCAAATAGATGCTCTTTTAACAGCAGGTCTTATTGGATTAATAATTTCATACAAAGTTCGCTTAGCAGGTGCAGTTGCAGGTTGTCAAGCTGAATGTGGAGTCGCAGCAGCAATGGCTGCTGCTGGATTAACTCAAATGTTAGATGGAACTCCACAAGAAATATTACAAGCTACTGCATTAGCACTAAAAAATATTTTAGGTTTAACTTGTGATCCTGTTTGCGGATTAGTAGAAGTTCCGTGCATAAAAAGAAATGCATTTTTAGCAGTGCACGCAGTAACAGCATCTGAACTAGCTCTTTCTGGCATAGAAAGTAAAATACCTTTAGACGAAGTCGTTGATACATTAAAGATAACTGGACAATTAATGTCTCCGCTCCTTAAAGAAACCTCTCAAGGAGGATTAGCAAAAACAAAAACAGCAATTGAGCTTGAAAAATCGTTATCTAAACTGAAAGGATAATTAAAAGTAAGGCCTTTTAAGAATTGCTCAGTTTACGTGTACAAAAGCTTGAAATCACCTCACCCTAACCCTCTCCTCAAAGGAGAGGGGATGAGCTTAGCATTACTAGCCAAATTCCAAAGACGATTTAAAAAAGGAGAGGGGATGAGCTTGGCATTACTAGCCAAATTTCAAAGACGATTTAAAAAAGGAGAGGGAAAATAAAATCAGTCTATTATTGAGTTTTAACCCTTAATTGTAAATATTTGTAACAATATACCGAATTTTATTAAAGTATTATCAAAAATATGCCGTTATATTCTAATGTAACATAATATACATTGCAAAACCAGATAGAAAGGCGGTTAATAATGGCAATTACACTCAATTCAGGTAATGTTTTAACTTCAACAGCTAATGTATTAAATGCATCAGGCGCAAGTGGCGCAAGTACATCATCTGGAGCTTCTGGAGCGAGCGCATCGAGTGCAAGTGGAACTTGTACATCATCTGGTACAACAGGAGCTAGTTGTTCTAGTACAATTACTGCAACATCTAATGCCTCAACCTTTACACAAACATATACTGCTTATGTGCCCAATACAGGTTCTGTATCAGTTACAGGAACTGTTATTGTATCGAGTGTTAATACACCAACTAATAGTGTAACTGCTTCTCCTAACATAACTGCAACAGCAGCAGTAATGACC
>JAFUMP010000065.1 GCA_017482685.1 bacterium
AACCGCTATTATCATCTGCCAAAAAAGTATTTAATGAATTAGTATTCCAATTATCTCTCATGCTTGAAAAACGATCTTTAATGCTACCCTTTTTCTTTGAAAAAGCATTTTTTATTCTTTCTTTAGTTTCTTTTGAATACTATTTTATGCTCTTACCAGAGATGCCTAAATAATCATTTGAAGTTTCATTTAATTTTTTCTGCGCCTATGTTTGAGCTATAGTTGCAAAAGTATTAGCCGCTTTTGCAGCGGTCTCTTTAGAAATTAAAGATTTTAAAGTGCCCCAAGTACTAACCATAGAAGGAATAACCATACCAATAGTAGTTAAAACGGTTAAAAATTTATCCCAACCTGATACGTCAGGACTTTTTAGCTAATCAATCATATTTGAAATCATAGAAAGTCCCATTCCAAAGTTCATAAACACATTTGCTGATTGAGTTACAATATCACTCCAGCGTTTTTGTGCACCAATGGCTTGATCAATTTTTTCCTGCGTTTGTTGTATAGCCAACTTTTTAGCTTTTTCAGAATTTTCTACATTAAGATTAGCTTGCACAGTTTTTTCCTGAGCCATTACGTAATCATCCATATCTTTATTTGTGACTGGATTTGAATTTGTTCCTTCATTTAATTTTTCTTGTGCGTTAGATTTTTTCGTTTCCACATCAGCAACCGCGGCAACATTTAATTCTTCTAATTTATTTTTTAAACCTTCAATACTCTTTGTACCGGTATTAGCCTCAGCAATTAATTCATCTAGATATTTTTCTAAGTCCGTATTGTTCTTTGCTTCGTTTTTAAGGTCTTGTAATTTCTTTTTTACCTCATCTATAGAAGCACCCTCTGGTAATGCATTAAACTAAGATGATAAATTTGACAAACGAACTTTTGTATCAACTGCCTGATTAAGGGGCGCAATGGCGTTTGTCTATAAATCACTAAACTTAACTGGCTAATCACCTGTTTGGTCTGCAGCCGCTTTCGCAAAAAGATTTATCTTTTTATTTCCTGACTCTGTTTGTGCCACATTGGCCATTTTCCTAGCTTCTATTTCAGCTTCCTGTCGAGCTTTTACCTAATCCATTAAGATCTAAGCGGTTTGCATTTCTTCTTCGCTTAATCTGCCAGCATTAGTTATTAATTTAGACTAAAGCTCTAACTGTTGTTTATAGCTTTCTGCTTGTTCCTTTGCTGCACTAGATACAAGACCCTCATTAGCCTATTTTGCCATTATGTTTGCAGATTCATTAACAAAGTCTGCTTGTTGTGCTCGCACTTTTTCACGACCACGCTCGGTCATTAAGCTCATGCTTGTTGCGGCCTGTGATAAACCATTTGCGATTTGAGTAGAAAATACTTTTGTAACAATTGCGCCAAGCATTAATAAAACAGATTTTACTCCACCTATTTTATCAATAAATCCATCTAAACCTTCCAAAAGGTCGGCAAACAAATTGTTTAAATCTATAAAAAATTCATCATTTAATAAACTCTGATAGATACCTTGCGCGGCAGCCTTTACTCTCTTTTCAGCAGCATCCCAAGATTCTGCATAGATCTCTGCTTGTCTATCCAAAGCACCAGTTGCATTATATGCTGTTTGTAAATTTTCTTGCATATAATCCCAGTTATCCATCAAAGAAATTAATTGGTTGTATTGTCTTACACCAGCAACAGATTGCGCCAATGCTACTTGCTAAGCTTTTGATAATGTATCCCACTTGCTACCCATTTCATCAAGAATAGCATCCATTTGTTTCAATTCTCCAGCTTGATCAAAAATATTAATTCCAACTTTTTGTAAAGCTTCAGAATATTTATTCAAAGTAGTACCATCATCAAGAGTTTCTCCTAAATTCAAACCTTGAATACGAGCAAAAATTGTTTTTAAAGCAGTACCAACAACGTCTTCACTTTGTCGAGTTTTTGCAGTAATTGTTGTTAAAGCTGCTGTTGCATATTCATAACTTAATCCAATAGTCTCAGCAACTGCCGCAAATTTTTCAAGACCACCAGCGATTTCGTCGGTACTTGAGGCAGTTTCCGCACCTAAAGCTGTTAAAATATCAGCATAATGCTCATAAGCTACATCTCCAGCCTTGTTAAAGTTATTCCAAATTGCGGTTAATTGGTCAGAAACTGTAGTAGCATCTTGACCAGTTACATTCGCCATTTTTACAGTAACATCAGTTTTTTCTAAAACTTGCTAATCTGTATCACCTTGCTAGTAATAAATCAAAGCAGCATTAGTATAAGCAGTTGTTGTTGTACTTAAAGCTTTTGCGGCTTTATTTGCGTTTTCTGCAAATTTTGCCATCTAATCTATATTTTGTCCTGTTACAATTCTAATATTATTTAAAGATTCATTTAAATCTTGAGCATATCCATAAGCAGATTGAATTGAACCAATAAATCCGTGTAAAATACTAGAAGAAATTTGCCATCTTGCAGTATTTTTTAATACTGTGCCCATCTCTGCCAGCATTCCAGTAGAACGACGAATAGGTATCTCTGCACTTGCTACTGCTTGCGCCAATGACATAAATGCCTATTGGCCTTGTGGTCCGATGGCTAAAAGTTTATTTGCATAAGAACTTAAATTGGTCTAACTTTTTTGTAAAGACTGATTAAGTTTTGTAAAATCTAAAGTTCCAGTATTTACATTTGTTGCATTTTTTAAATGCACCTATAATTGCGTAGCCGCCATAGATGCTTCTTGAATTTGTTTTGTCAATGTACCGCCAAATGCTGTAGTTGGATTTAGCGATGTAATTGCTTTTAATTGTGTTTGTAAACTTTGTATTTGCGCTTTTGCCTAACTAGTATCTGCGGTAAAAGCTAAGTTTACATTTAATTGTTTGGCCATAACAATTATTTCTCCTTTCTCACCAATTTTTTTATTTTGCAAAACAAAAAAAGGGGAATGAGAACAATCATATTCTCATTCCCGACTATTCCTATTATGTTTTAAAATTCTTTATAATAAAAATAATTTAATTAGCCCAATTTGAAAAAAACACCTATTTTAAAAATAAAAAAACTTAACTAATATCAAACTAAATTTTTCTTTTATTAAGTTAATTTTAAAGATGATAATATGGTATTAGTTATTTTATCGTAGGAGTCATTAATAGTACGACGATCTGTAAAAGTGTTTGTTAAATCTTTTGCTAATTGCTCTTTTGAATAATCACTCTGTGCTTCAAATTGAGTTATATATTTTAAGACATTTGATATTACAGTTTTAATTGAAGTAAAAGTTATAATACGTCTATTTCCATATTTTGCTTGAGCCCATTTGCCATTAGCTTGCTAATAGTCTCCTCCTTTATATCCAGGAATGTTTTCACGCTATACTTCAGACATCATTCCAGACAGCGGAGTTTTTGAGTGTGAGTCAAATGCATTCCTTAGCTGCTCAGCATTGTCAGGATCTTGAATGTACTCTTGAAACCATTCGTATAACCAACCTTTATTATAAGCCACAAGATCAAATCCACCTTTGTCATAATAATAAGTAAGAAGTCTTACTTTCTATCTTTGATAATAACGAAACCAAACATTCGTATCAGCAAACGGTTTCCTATAAATAAAACGAGCTTTGTTTTTTGATGTAATATACTTGCGAGTTTCATATTTTATATTACTATTCCAGGTATATTCTGTCGCATTTACAATTTGTGGCCACAATGAAGAATATGTGTCAAGCTTTTCATTGTTAAAAGCCTCTAAAGTAGAAGATAATTCTATCTAAGAGTTTGTTAAATTTACTTTTAAATTATTTAAAACCTAATCCTGAGTATAAGTTGTTGTAGATAGCTAGGTTCCATCTGGAGACATAGCACCTACAGTAAATAAAATTTCACTCTATAACAAAAAAGAACGAAGAGAAAATATAATTTTAGCTCCAAGAGCATAGATCTCTTTTCTCATTTCTGCGGTATTAGATTCTATTGGAGAGAATTTCTAAAATAACAAACACATTGTTTTTATTTGTTGCAATGGGGGTAAAATGTTATATCTTTCTTCTGCAACTAGCTCTTGTGCGACTAGCCTCATGCTTTCATTTAAATCTGAAAAACTAATAAATTCAAATTCAGCCATAGTTTTCTCCTTTCTCTCAAAATTGTATATATAAAAAAAATGACCCAATAAGATCAAAATCTAATTGAGTCATAAAAAAAATATATTTTTTTTAGTTTTTGAAAATATTGAATTCAAATATCTTATCCAAGCTTTTGTAAGATATTTTTTAACAGTTCCAAATTATTTGGATCTGCTAACGCGGCTTGAATTTGCTAGGCATCTAAATTCAAATTTTCATAATCTGTTCCAATGGATTCAAGAATGCCAACTGCAGAATTTTTATACTTGTAGATACTGTCAATGGTAGCCCAAACGCTGTCCTGAATATCTTGCCAATCATCGGGTGAGATACTAGATACAACTTCTTTAAAAATACCAGTACTTACTAACAGGTCATACAGTTTAAATGGATTTTCAAGCATCTTTGGGGTGAAACCAAGATTAGTATAAGCTTGAACTATTTCTAATACCAAGAAAATTTTAATTCTCATGGGATTATAATAACCATAGTTATCCACAGAAGCATTTATGACATTGGATACCAAATTGAGCTTTTCTTCAACAGGTAGATATTGCTTTATTTCATAAAAAACTTCTTGATCGTCATTATAATATGAACATCTGCAATCACTACCGTTGATTTTTGCGCCCAATTTGGTAAATGGTACCTTCGCCATAGCTTTTCCTCCTTTTGCTCCAAATTTTTTTGTAAGAAATGAATATAAATGATATAAATGATACAAGAAATAAAAAAATTATTTTTTTTATTTCTTACATTAATATTATAACAAAAAATTTTTAAAAAGTCAAATATTTTTTTATTTTTTTAAAAAATATTTTTAAAAATTTCTTTGTTTATTTACATTAATATTATAACAAAAATTTTTTAAAAAGTCAAGAAAAAATTTTATTTTTCAAAAATTTTTTTTCTATAAATAACAAAAATGGGGAGAGATAATTTTTTTATCTCTCCCCTTTAAAATATTTTTATCTTAATTAATTAAAAAATCAAGTTTCTTCTGGCTTTTCAACAATAAATCCGTTTTCATCAGCAATATGCTGTGAAGGTGAATCAACACGAACTAACTCTTCTTGTGTCTCAGAACCAGTAATAACCTGTAGTGTTGCCAATACTTTCTTGCTTAAATCAAAACGAGTATAGTCTGGGAAAGCATCTAATGTAAATGTAAATGTAGATGGATCTCCAGTACTAGACATTGCAAAAGTAAAGTTAGACTGAATTTTACAGTTAGGAATTACAAATTCAGCAGGCATATCTACACCATCTGTGTTACGGAACAGTGTAGAAGCTTCTACATAATAATATCCACCAAATTTATCAGGTGTGATAGTAATTTCACTTACATTACTAGATCTTTCAACATAGTAATCTACAAGAA
>JAFUMP010000004.1 GCA_017482685.1 bacterium
GTGCCCAAAAAGTTTGTTTAATAGGATTTTTTTCTATAACAGTAGGTTTTGTTCCTAAGCAAATTCCGTTGTAATAATGCCTTAAAATATTATAATAAGGTTGGTTTAATTTGGTTGCTAAATATCCTGCACCATATTGGCTCATTCCGACGCCGTGTCCAAATCCGCCACCGTAAGCTGTAATATCAACTAAATTCCCGTAAGAATCAACTTCTTTTTCAAAAATTACATTGGCACTTGGTAGTGAAACACCGTCTTTTTGGAAAACTCTACGTATAACAAGCTCTTTTGAAATTCTATAGCAACCTTTTGTCGTCATTATATCAAGCTCAATAACTTTTCCAGAAACACCGCGTTTCATTACTTTAATGTCTTTAATTTGTCCTAAATCATCACCTTCTTTAAAAATGGGACTTATAAACCCTGTTTTAGATTGAGCAACCATTGTTTTTTTTAAAACATTTTCTAGCTCTCCAACAGCCCAGTTTTTTTGCCATCTATAATATGGTGATTCGATATCAAAAGAAGGTACTTTTGATTTATAAAATTTTATAGCCTTTTCTTCTTCATCAAGTTTATCAAAATTATCTTGATCTGGAACAGGGGTTAAATATGGTTTGGTAATAGATGGAAAGGCTTTTGTTTTTGGATCAGAAAAAGCATAAGCATAGCTTTCAGTATATCCTCCTGCCGTAGAACTATATAGAGCGAGTATTAATTCATTATCATAAAGAGCGACTATGCCATCAGTTTCCATAACAGCTTGAGTTGCTAAATCCGCTTCTGTATTTACCCCGAAATATACTTGGCTCGAGACACTATCTACTACATTAAATTCTTCATAAGCTTGTGTACGTGGGGTTAAAACATAATTTCTTGCTGCAACAGCTTGTGCTTTTAGTGCTTCAAGCCCAAATCTTATAGGCATCTCATTAGGAACAACTCCTTTTAAGTATTCTTGGATTTCGACTAAATTAACTAAATAAAAACCTGTATGGTCAGGCTTTTGTACTACTTCAAAAGCTCCGTGATAAATGGCATCTACTCCTTTGCGCTTTAAATCTCGAACGCCTAGAAGTCCAGTTGGTGAAATTAGTACAAAATCTCTTAAAATAGAAGATTCTCCTTTTATTGAAACTTCAAGTCCAGATAAAGAATTTTTCACTTGAATATCTGTATCAGCAGGAACATTTATTAGAATTCTTTTTGTTTGTTTATCGCAAATACTTGCTTCAGAAGTTGCATAAAGCTTAACTTCTTGTTTTAAAACATTTTGAAATTTATTATCAGTTATTCCTACTCTGACAAGGTCTGAAATTTCTGCAGCATAAATTGGAAGATTAATAAAGAAAATAGTCAATACAAATAATAAAAAATATTTTATATTACCCCATCCGGACTTCGTCCACCTTCCCTGGATGGGGAAGGTTCTTTTTTTTACTATTTTACTTCCCAAATCGTACCATCCTTAGAATCTTTTAATACAATTCCAACATTATCTAAAGCTATTCGAATTTTATCTGCAATTTCCCAGTTTTTTGCTTCACGAGCTTCTTTTCTTTTTGCAATAATTTCTTCCATTGAAGAATATGTTTCTCCAAGTTCTGCGCTTATTTTTGAGAGTTTTTCTGCTAATTCTTCTTCAGAAAGTTTAGCTTTTTCAAAAGTAAAACCAAGAGTTGTAGCTAATTTATGTAATAAAGTGAATGCATAATCAACATCTTTATTAGCCTTTGTCGCTAAATCAAATAGAACAGCAAGAGCCTTTGATGTATTCATATCGTCATCCATAGCGTTTATAAACTCTTTGTATTCATCAAATTGAGTTAAATCTAAAGACTCATCAATCTTTGTTTGTTTTGCATTAAGCATTCTCTTAACACCATTTGCTGCCGCTTGAAGAGCCTCATCAGAAAATTCTACAGGCATTCTATAGTGGTTAGTTAAAATGAAGAATCTAATTGTGTTTGCATCATAAAGCTTTAACATATCGTCAATAGTTAAGAAATTACCTAATGACTTTGACATTTTTTCTTTGTTAATAGTTACAAAACCATTATGAAGCCAGTAATTAACAAATTTGCATCCGTTTGCGCATTCTGATTGAGCTATTTCGTTTTCGTGGTGAGGGAAGATTAAATCAGCACCGCCGGCATGTATATCAATAGTCTTTCCTAAGTGCTTTCTGCTCATTGCTGAACATTCAATATGCCAACCTGGACGTCCAACACCCCAAGGAGAATTGTATCCAAATTTTTCATCTTTTTTCCAAAGTGCAAAATCAAGCGGATCTTCTTTTTGATCTCCAACTTCAATTCTAGCACCGCTTTCAAGCTGGTCAATCGGTTGTTTTGAAAGATAACCATATCGATTGAAATTTTTTACACGAAAATAAACATCTCCATTTGATTCATAAGCGTAGCCATTTTTGATTAAATCTTTGTTAATTGCAATCATTTCACCAAGAGTTTTTGTTGCAAAAGGTTCAATATCAGGCTTTAGGTTGTTTAATGCTTTCATGCTTTCTGTGAATTTGTTATACCAAAAAGTTGAAACTTCTTCAGGAGTTTTTCCTTCTGTTTCTGCTTTTTTAAGGATTTTATCATCAACGTCAGTTACGTTACGGCAATATGTAACGTCATAGCCTTTGAATTTTAAATATCTGTATAAAACATCCCATGTGATATAGCATCTTGCGTGACCTAAATGAGCATTGTCATATACTGTAGGCCCGCAAACATACATTTTTACTTTATTTGGTTCAATTGTTTCAAATTGTTCAATCTGATTTGTGTAAGAATTATGTAATCTCATATCCGCTCCCTAAAAACTTTATTATAAGAAGATTTTATATCAAACAGATTGAATTGTACAGAAAATAATAGATAAAAACTTTCTAAACAAAAAGAAGTTGGTTTTATTATTTAACACCAACTTCTTTTAGATAATTAAACTTGCTTATTTAGCCATATTTTGTAATTTATCGCAAGGATCGCAAGGTTGTTGAACTGGACAAGGGGTTGTTTTTTGACAAGGATTACAAGGCTGGATAACTTTTCTTTCACAAGGATTACAAGGTGCAGCAGCTCCTGTAGTGCAAGGGTTACATTTCTTTTCACATTTGTTGCAACCACGTCCAAACCAATTTGATGGATTCCAGTTTGAATCATACCAAGCAGCTTGTGCTGATTGCGCTCCGACTGCAATTATCCCTAATACAGCTAGCATAGATAATGTTTTTTTCATTTTTTTACTCCTTTTTTTAAAAAAATAAGTATGAACTATTTGTTACATACTTATTTTAAAAGGTGTAAATATAAAATCTATCGCCCAATTGGGGATAGTAGTTATTATGATTGTTAGTTTTTGGTTTTATCAATTAATTTGTTTTCTCGATTCCAATTGAAAGAAGAACGAATTTCTGCTCCAACTTTTTCTATTAAATGTCCTTCAGAAGCTTTACGATATTCTTTAAATTTTTCTCCATTTGAAGAAAATTCATTCATAAATTCTTTAGCATAACTTCCATCTTGAATTTGCGCAAGAATTTTTTTCATTCTTGACTTTGTTTCTGAATCTATAATCTGAGGTCCACGTGTGTAATCGCCATATTCAGCATTATTTGAAATAGAATAGTGCATATCTTCAATTCCGCCTTCGTATATTAAATCAACGATAAGCTTTAATTCGTGACAGACTTCAAAATAAGCCATGTAAGGGGAATAACCTGCTTCAACAAGAGTTTCGAATGCGTTTTTTATAAGTGCAGTGCAACCACCACAAAGAACTGTTTGTTCTCCGAATAAATCGGTTTCAGTTTCTTCTTTGAACGTTGTTTCTATTATGCCTGTTCTGCCTGAACCTATTGCAGAAGCGTAAGATAATGCTAATTCAATGTTGTCACCAGCAACAAGTGCGGGAACACCTTTCCCTGCAAGATATTCGCTTCTAACAGTATGCCCCGGAGCTTTTGGTGCTACCATTATTACATTTACATCATCAGGCGGTGTAATAAAGTTATAATGGATATTAAATCCGTGTGAAAACATTAAATATTGTCCAGCTTTTAAGTTTGGCTCAATATCTTCTTTATAAACTTTTGCTTGAATTTCATCAGGTATAAGGATTTGAACAATATCAGCCCATTTTACAGCATCCGCTATGGCCATAGTTTTTAATCCATAATCACGAGCTTTGATATCAGATTTACCACCTTGACGAAGTCCAAATACAACATCGCATCCAGAATCAACAAGGTTCATTCCTTGTCCGTAACCTTGTGAACCAAAGCCTATAATTGCAATTTTTTTGTTTTTTATAAGCTCGGTATTAATATCTTGATCTAAATAAATTTTTAAATTATTCATAAGCCACCTTCTTTTTCTATTTTTATTTTATTATAAATATATTTTTTAAGTTATAATACAAAAGCGCAAAAAAAAATTTTACGTGTTTTTGTATGATAAAGAAAGGATTGATTATGCAGATTAATACAAATAATTCTCAAAATTTTAAGGCGATACATGCGCAAGTATCAAAAATGAATAGACCTCAAAGGTTGTTAACATCAAAAATTACAGATTTAATGTCTTATAGTGATTCTTATGTGAAACTTAAAGATGCAAATATTGATTTATGTATTCTTCCACATGAAGGTGATAAAGTAAAAGTTTTGTTTTTAGATTCTGACTCAGAAGGATTTGTAAAAACAATTAAAGATAAAGTGTTAGAAGCTACTTCACGTTCTAGAGAAACTGTTTTTGATACTGCAGATAGAATTACAGAAAAAATTGATAAAATTTTATCAGGTAAATGTAAAGTAGACGATTTTGATATTTTTAAAATAAAAGCTGGCGATACAGACAAAGCAAGATTGTTTAGTGAATTTGAAGAAGGCGATATTGACCATGATGTGTACTGTATAGCTTCAAGATATGATTAGTTTTTTATACAAAATAAGTTAAAAAAGTCGGATTACCCGACTTTTTTTTATTTGCTAAAAACTTCTGCAATTGATTTTTTGTAATCAGGTCTTAGTATGCCTTTTTCTGTAATTATACCAGCTATTAATTCGTTAGGCGTAACATCAAATCCTGGGTTTATAACATTAACACCATCAAGAGCACAAATTCGTTCACCATTTATGTGTGTTACTTCTTCTTTGCATCTTTCTTCAATAGGTATTTCTGCTCCAGTTGCAATTGATGTGTCAATTGTAGAAAGTGGTGCAGCAATATAAAAAGGAATATTGTGATATTTAGCAGCAATTGCGACAGTATATGTTCCTATTTTATTTGCTGTATCTCCATTAGCTGCAATTCTATCAGCACCTACTACAACCATATCAATCATACCTTTGTTCATAAAATATGAGCACATTCCGTCAGTAATTAATGTTACAGGAATTCCGTCCATTGCAAGTTCAAAAGTAGTTAGTCTTGCGCCTTGTTGACGAGGACGAGTTTCGTCTGCAAAAACTTGAATAGTATTATCTTTAGCAAATGCTGAACGGATAACGCCTAATGCAGTTCCGTATCCGCCAGTTGCGAGTGCGCCAGCGTTACAGTGAGTTAAAATTGTAGCACCTTTAGGGACAACCTCAGCGCCATAATCTCCCATAGCTTTGCATCTATTAATGTCATCTAATTCAATCTCAATTGCTTTGTCAGTTAGTTCTTGAATTAATCCTTGAATATTTGATGTTGAATTCTTGATAACTTTTCTTTGTTCTTCACAAGCCCACATTAAGTTAACTGCCGTAGGACGAGATGTTGCCATATAATCAGCTTTTTCTAAAAGCCAAGTTTTAAAATCGTTGATGTCATTATATTTATTCATGCCTTCTTGTGCATACAATACAATGCCTTGAGCGCCAGCAATTCCTATAGCTGGTGCGCCACGCACAATCATATTCCTGATTGCATCAAACATATCATCACCAGAAGTTATTTCAACATATTTGTACTCATAAGGGATCACTGTTTGATCAATCATTTTTGATTTACCATTTTCCCAGTATATTGGTCTAATTTTTGATTCAAATGCCATTTTTAATTTACCTCAGCTTTTATTCTATTGTAAAATCTATAGTATTATTGGCGTCATTTTCTTTTTTTACGCCACTTATTAATTCATAAATATATGCTGTAACTAATCCAGAAAAACCATTAAATAAAGCTGAGATTCCAGCCATAAGCAATATTAATAGAACCATTACGACAAAAGAGCCAAAGCTAGTCATAAAGAATCTTAAAAACCCTTGAGTGTAAGATGGAATTAGCCAGCCTAAAAACATGCTAATAGGAGTATAAATTATTGAAAAAGTTATAAAAGAGACAAAACCTATTACTGCACCAAAAACACACCCTTCTTTTATGCTAATAATCCCAATAAAATCGTTTTGTTTTAAATAGGCAAGAATAAATGCTGATAGGCATAATACTAAAATTAAGAAACTAACCATGCTCACATAAGGTATTACAGTTATTAGTCCTAGTATTGCACCAGCGAAAGCGCTTAGTATTGATAATTGTTTTAATAACAATAAGTTCATTTAAACCTCCTCTTTATTTTAGGCACTTACTCTGCACAAATATAACCTCTTAAAGCTGTATACGCTGCAACATAAGGTGAAGCAAGGTAGATAAAACCTTTTGTATTACCCATTCTGCCTTGGAAATTTCTATTTTGTGTTGCAAGGCAAACTTCTCCATCTCCTAAAGTTCCGGCATGCACACCTACGCAAGGCCCACATCCTGAGGTTAAAATTGCAGCATTAGCTTCAACAAAGATATCTATTAAGCCTTCTTGAAGAGCTTGTTTGAAAACATCCTTAGAAGCTGGGCAAATAAGTAGACGTACATCTGGGTGTACAGTTTTGCCTTTTAATATTTCAGCAACGACTCTTAAATCTTCAATTCTACCATTTGTACAAGTTCCAACAAAGACTTGATTTACTTTTACATCAGATAAATCTTTTGCTGGACGAGTGTTATCAACTGTATGTGGGCAAGATACTGTATGTGGAATATCTTCAGCATTGATTTCGATAACTCTTTCATATTCAGCATCTTTATCTGGTAAAATTTGTCTAAATTTATCTTCTCTTCCTCGTTCTTTTAAGAAAGCTTTTGTTTTATCATCAGCAATAAATAAACCACATTTTGCACCAGCTTCAACCGCCATATTTGCCAATGTAAATCTTTCAGACATTGACATGTTTTCAATTGTTTCACCATGAAATTCTAGAGCTTTATAAGTTGCACCATCAGCACCAATCATTCCGATAAAATAAAGCATTAAATCTTTAGAGCATATTCCAGGTTTGAATTTGCCATTTACAACGACCTTATAAGTTGCAGGAACTTTAAGCCAAGTTTTGCCAAGTCCCATTGCCACAGCAATATCAGTCGAGCCCATGCCTGTAGCAAAAGCACTGAGAGCTCCTGAAGTGCAAGTGTGAGAATCTGCGCCAACTAGAACTTCACCAGGATTAACAAAAGTTTCAATTAATCTTTGATGACAAACCCCAGCTCCAACATCTGATAAGACTGCGTTATATTCTTTTGCAAATTCTCTTAAAACCATGTGAGTATTTGAAAGTTCTTTTCTTGGACTTGGAGCGGCGTGGTCAATAAATAATATAGAACGCTCAGGGTTTTTTAAGGAAGACAAGCCAAGCTTTTTGAACTCTTGTACTGTTAAAGGCCCCGTTCCATCCTGAACTGCAGCTACATCAACTTTTGATATAACTAACTCACCTGCGTGTACATCTTTTCCTGCGTGTTCTGATATAATCTTTTCGACAAGAGTCATTCCCATAAAAAGCCCTCCTATTTTGTTAATAGTATATCATAAATAAAAGAATACGTATAAAAGTAAATTGGATAATTACAATTATTCAAATTTATGGTATATTAGAAGAAAAAGAGGGATACTTAAGTGAATAATCCGTTAAAATATACTTGTTTATTTGGTGGAGGTGCAATACGAGGGCTTGCTTATGTAGGTGCAATAAGGGCTTTAGAAGAGCTTAATATTGAATATGATATAATAGGTGGCTCTTCCGTAGGTTCTATATTTGCGACTTTACTGGCTTGTGGATATAAATCCTATGAATTAGAAAACCTTTTTATGAAAGTTAATTTTGAACTTTTTAGAGATATTCACTTAGGTTTTGGTAAGGGATTAGGTTTAAGTAAAGGTGAAATATTTATTGATTGGTTAAACGAATTAATCACCAAGAAAACAAGCCTTAAACCTAAAACAAAAGCTTCTTTTAAAGATTTAGAACAGGATTTAGTTATAATTACAACAAACTTGAAGAAGTTTAACACTCAAGAATTTTCAAAATTTGTTACTCCAGATTTTGAAATAGCGAAAGCAATAAGAGTTTCTTCAAGCATGCCGGGGTTGATGCCACCATATAAATTTGAGGGTGCAGATCTTGTAGATGGTGATTTACAAAAAGCTTCTCCTATGTGGAAGTTAACAGAGTCTTTAAACAATTCAAAATCTAGAATTTTAGAGTTTCGTCTTGAAGGTGACTGTACTAATGAAGCTAAAAGCCCAATTTCGTTTATAAATACTATTTATAGTTGTGTTACAGATGTGGCTACAGATTTTGTGACAGAAATCTATGGCCAAAATGATAAGTTTGATTGTGTGAGGATTAATACTGGTAGCATTTTCTTTGCAGATTTTAATTTAAATAAAGATGCCAGAAGAAAACTAATAAATAGTGGCTATGAACAGACAATGAAGTATTTTAAAGAAATTTTGCCTGCAAAAAAAGAAAAACTTGAGGCTGTTTACGCAAAAGCTTTTAAGTTTTTGAAAAATGCAAATAAAGGTTTGAAAGATAATAATGTAGAAGAGGTTCAATGGTGGCTAGGTGATTTGTTTACATTATTGTGTGAAAATAAAGAAATTGTGGACAAGTCAATATATGAATCAATTGTTAATTTAAAAAACGATTTAATGGACTCTACAAAGACTGTGCTATTTTTATATAATAAGTTTAAAGGTCAAAAAAGACTTCTTGGAGAAATGAAAGAGGTTTTAGCTTTAGTAGAAGAAAGACTTGTAGAAATTAGACTTTTTCTTGAATCTCAAAAAACAGCCTAATATGTTAGCTTGTAGTGTCCTTGTAGCTCAGCTGGATAGAGCGTAGGTTTCCGAAGCCTGAGGTCACGGGTTCGACTCCCGTCAAGGACACCATAAAATACTTGTTAGCTTTTGCTAACGAGTATTTTATTTTGAGTAAGCTTATAGTGTATTACTTTTTGTTACAAAAATCTCGTAAATCCTTGTGTCCGTTTTTTTTTGCTAAAATAGTTATATCTCATTTAACGAAATATAATAGCTTAATTTTAAAAAAAGGAGTGTGTATTATGAGAATTAATCCAATTCAACAAAACCAAAACTATGTTAATCACAAAGGTGGTGTTTCAAAACCTTCTATAAAAGTAATAGATTCATACGCAAATAAAGAATTTGTTAAGTACACTAAAGAGTTTGGAAAAAACTCTGCTTTATGTTCAGAAAAGCTTTCACAAATTAAGAATACTTGGCAGGCTCTTCTAAATAAACTTATTGAAAAAACAAGCGCAATGCATAAAGATAATGATTTAATAATAACTGCTATTAAACCAGAAGAAACTCAATTTTTAGATGATCCATCCGCTTATTTTAGTTTTTATAATCATAAATTAGGTACAAATAGCGAACGTTTTTATTTTGATTGCGGTACGATATTTGATGGAGATGGCACTAGTCAAGCGTTTGAAGAAGCAGTTAATTGTATTGATTCTAAGGAAATTGATAAGCAGATTTTAGAAAAATCTATAAAAAACTTTAATGGAAAAGTAAATGGAAAATTAAATAATTTAGTTTTTCCTCCAAGAAAAGCTCTTGAAGATGGTGAGATTGAAGAACTTAAAGAAAAGGCTATTAAGATATCAAAATATCAAGAAGAACTTAGCTTTTTGACTGATGAAGAACGTGAAAATAATTTGCAAGTGATTAATAGTGGTCTAAATAAGGTTCAAGATGCGAATAGCGCATTAATTGCTTCTAAGAGAGTGAAAAAATCGTAAAAATCGCTAAGCAAGGATGGACTTTTAGCCTACCCTAAAGAACAAGGGAAAATAAAAATGCAAATTAGCTCAATTCAACAAACACAAAATACAAACTTCAAAGCTAAATTACAGTTGACAGGGAATACCAGTTTGTTAAAAAATGAACAAACGCAAGCTCTTAAAACTATTGTAGATAAAATAGGTTCAAAAACTGATATTATTGATGTGAATTTATCAGAAAAAATAAAGACTAAGGGGTTAATACCGATAGCTGTTTGGGCGAATAACAAGCTTTCTCAATTCTTGGGTGAATTTAAAGACGATGATTTCTATTTAGGAGTCATAAATGCATTAGAACAAACAAAAGATATTTTTCCAAGCGTAGCTACGATAATTGCTACTAGCCTTGCTGTAAATAAGGCTAATGGAATTAATGATAATGTTGATAAGAATATCCCTTGTGTGTCTGAAGTAGAAGATACATTAATTGATAATGAGTCTGATAGAAAATTATTAGAAAAAATTAAGACAAAAATCGATGAATTCATTTTTTATCGTGAACATTCTCTTGAGATTCCCAAAAAGCTACATTTTATTGATATTTTATTAATAAATGGTATTCATAATGATAAATCTTTAAAAGAAGAGTACTCTAGTCGTATGCAAAAAGAAAGTTTTTATTACGACTTTGATGATGGTCATTATGAATTTATAAATTATACTGGTGATGATTTTAAAGATGGTATTAAAGCCCCAGATGCTTGGGCAGGTGATTCTTTAAAAACAATTCATCACATGTTATGGGAACCTGAGTTAATAGAAAAGATGGAAAAATCAATTTTTAAATTCCTCAAAAGTAAAAAAGCTTTAGACAATTTTAGTTTTGAACAATTAGAAGACTATTACAATAAAATTAATGCAAAATTCAAAGAATTTATTGAAGTGGCTAGTGCTACAGATACAGGTTCTAGATTTATAACAAAAGATCATCCTATGGTGAATTATATTGATGATGTAGCGCAAAATAACAGTTATTTATCAACTTACTTAGTTGAAGAATCAAAGAAACAATGTTATGCAAGATGGAAAGATAATGAGTTAATAAAAGCATGTGAAGTAAAAGATGTACTTCAAAATGGTATGTTTAAAACATTACTTTTAAGTCAACTGTTATTGAATTCTCCTTGTCAATTACAAATTGAAGAGCAAAAAGAATTTTTAGATAAATTTGCACAATGTAAAACTAGGGAAAATACTAAAGAAGAACTCGATATAATTGCTAAAATAGCTGAAAATGATTATATATTAACAGTTATAATCTAGCAGCAGGTGGCGTTTAAAAGTTTTTTACCGTTACTTATCTTGTTTTGTAGGTTGTACTTCAGTTTAACTCAACTTTCCGACTTTAATGCTATGAATCCAAAGTCAAATGTTTGAGTATCGCAAAAAATGTATTGTACCTATTTATAATCTTGAAATTATTGCGTTTGTAAAATCAGAACAGCTGTAGTCTCCACCTAAATCTGCAGTTTTTATTCCAGCTTCTAAAGTTGCAAATAAAGCTTTTCTAATCTTAGTTCCAGCTTCTCGTTCACCTATGTAATTTAACATTTCTATTGCAGACATAAGCATAGCAGTTGGATTGGCTTTGTCTTGGCCTGCGATATCAGGAGCTGAACCATGTACAGGTTCAAAGACTGCATAATCTAAGCCAATATTTGCTCCTTGTGCAATTCCGAGTCCGCCAATTAAACCTGCACATAAATCAGATACAATATCACCATACAAATTTGGTAATAAAAGAACGTCAAATTGGTTTGGATTTTGTACAAGTTGCATACAACAATTATCGACTAAGACTTCTCTAAAATTAATTTGAGGATATTTTTGTGCAATTTCTCGTGCGCAGTTTAAAAATAATCCATCTGAAAGTTTGCAAATATTAGCTTTTGTTACTACTGCAACTTCTTTTCGATTGTTTTTTACAGCATAATCAAACGCAAACTCGGCAATTCTTAAAGAAGCCTTACGTGTTATAATTTTTATACTTTCAGCTGAATCTTCATCAATTTGGCGCTCTATACCTGCATATAAGTCTTCAGTATTTTCTCTAACAACTACAATATCTACATTTTCATAGCGAGTTTTTACATTTGGTAGGTTATAGCAAGGTCTAAGATTAGCATACAAGTCTAAATCTTTCCTAAGTTGAACATTAACAGAACGAAATCCTTTTCCGATAGGAGTCGTTACTGGTGATTTAAGAGCAACTCCATTCTTTTTTACAGAATCTAGAACTCTTTGTGGAAGTGGCGAACCTTCTGTTTCAATTAAGTCAGCTCCTGCGGTTTGAATATCCCAATCAATTTGAGCGCCAGAAGCTTCTATAATCTTCAAAACAGCTTCAGAAATTTCTGGGCCTATACCATCACCTTTTATTAATGTTACTTTTTTCATACTAAATCCTTATTGTTTTGTAGGGATATCCCCAAATTCGTGTTTTACTTACGCATTTGCTCCAACATTTGCTTTTGCTTCAAGATAAGCAGCTAATCCCTTGGTTAGCTGATCTGGGCAACTTGTAGGACGTTTACCACAAGGCAATCCACTTAATTTAGGTATGATATCGTTAATATGCATTCCTCTTACCAAAATCCCAATTCCGCTAAGATTACCATTGCAACCACCAACAAATTCAACATCATGAATAATGTCATCTTTTATCCTAAATTGCATCATTTTTGCACAAACACCTTTTGGCTGGTATTGAACAATGTCAAATCCGTCTATTTGTTTTATATTAACTTCGCTCATAATACTCCTCCTATAAAGAATCTTTTACAAAAATTATAGCATGTTTTGTTAAAAGATTTCAAATACTCGATTGATTAAATTTGATTTAATATATCACCTAATTTATGGGTATTATAAACGCTAGCATATAATTTTGAAGCCGCTTCTGCGTTACTTTTTTTAGAGTATTCAAGGATTGCATTCATGCCTTTTGAATTTATAACTCCATCAGCCTTCATAGGGTCAGTCGTACCTTTGCTTAGAATATCTGTAGCAATTATATTTGCGCTATATTCTGAAACATCAATTTTTCCGTCTTTGTTTATGTCAAGAGGTTTAGCAGTTTGTGAATCATCTATTAAATAAAGGTTTTCAAACTGTTCAACTGGCATTTCTTTAACACCATTCATTTCTTCTAAAGCTGCACCAAGTACTGCTTTTTTATCAATATTGCCATTAACTATATTAGGCATATAACGATATTCGTATTCTAATGGTGGTAACGATTTAAGATATTCATCATTTTTATCAATATATTTCTCGAGGAGCTTTAAGTTCTCTTCTTGAGCTTCAGGGCTTGGAGAAAAATTAAAAACAGGTGGAGTTGCAAAATTATCATTTCTTAAGGGTGCTTCCATGTTTTTAATATGGTTATCTACAGCATTCTTTCCATATCTAATGGATTCATCTGCAACCTTTTTGTCATAAATTCCACTTGAGCCATTCACTTGAAATGTCATAAGAGAACCTCCTAAAACTACACTTATATTTATATTAAAAAACATAAAGCAAAAATATTGCTCTTTTTTTTATAAACCTTTACAAAAATTAATGATTAGATTTATAATAGAGCAATGATTAGTTTTTTAGGAAAATGTATACAAAACTTATACTTGAGTACACGATATCTATTGAGCGCCCGTACTCGTTTTTCAACAGTTTTAGCACAAGCTGCGGCAATAAGCTATGATTCATTGATTATATCACTTGTTATTGTTTTTGTATCAGCAGCAGTAATTGCAATACAAGTTTCAAAACAATTTCTTATGACCGGAGCAGAGGCTTATGTAGGAGGGTCAATTGCTATTGTAATGATAAGAGAAATTGCGCCGGGCTTTGTTGCGTTAGCTATTGGTGCAAGGGCTGGAACAGCGATTTCAGCTGAGATTGCAAATATGCAAGTTACATCGCAAGTAGATGCTATAAAAACATTAAAAATAGATCCTGTAGGATATTATTTTTCTCCTAGAATTTTAGCATCAGCGATTACAGTTCCAATGGTTGTATTGATAGCAGAATTGGTAGGTATTTTAGGAGGATTAGTGGTTTCGTATTTTACAATAGGTCTACACCCTTCAAGATATATGAATTCTGTTTGGCTTTGGCTCAGTACAAGAGATATTTATATAAGTTTATTTAAAGCATTTGTATTTGGGATACTTATTTCGTTGGTTTGTGCTACTCAAGGTTATGAAACACAAGGTGGTGCAAAAGAAGTTGGTGTTTCAACTACAAAAGCTGCAGTACTATCTACTGTTTATATGCTTGTTGCAGATTTTATTATAAATATAATTTTTTATCTGTAAATTTGATAAAGTGCTTTTTGCATGCTAAGATTAAAATATTACTCGGAGAAAGAGGCTTGAAGAATAATAATCCTACAAATGAAATGTATGTAAAAATATTAGAATGGTTGTCTATATATCATTCTGATTCTGAGCAGAAAGAAAAAGATAGGGTTAAGGCTCTTATTGTAACTCAAATGTATCCAGTTGTTAAAAATATTGCAAGAACAATTGCAAGGCGTGCTTATGACCCTATTGATGATTTAGTGCAGGCAGGTTTTATAGGGCTTTTGAAAGCGATTGAAAGATTTAACTCAAGTAAAAATGATAATTTTAGAGTGTATGCTGGTTATTTAATTATTGGTGAAATGAAGCACTATTTAAGAGATAAATTAAATACTATAAGAGTGCCAAGACATATACAAGAGTTATCTATTCGTATTCATAATTTTACTAAGACTTTAACTCCTGAGGAGGTTCAAGATTTAACAAGTGATGAAGTAGCGTCAGCTTTAGAAATAAGCCCAAAAGCTGTTGATTTTGTAATGCAAGTTGACAGAAGAAGAACAACTTTATCATTAGAAGATGTATTTAAATCAGATGAAACGAACATGAACTATGAGGATGTTTTAGGTGAGGGAAATTTTGAAGAAAAAAGCAATTATGAAGATGTTCGAATTATATTTGAAGATGCAATAAACAGGCTTCCTGATGAAGAAAAGGTTCTTGTGGATATGTTTTATCATCAAGATATGACTAAGAAAGATATTGCAGAAGCTTTATTGTTGACGCCAATGGCAGTTTCGCGAAAACTAAAACAAGCATTTGAATTAATAGCAGATATTGTTAAAGAGTATAATAATGGAGAGCTTCATTAATGGATCCATTTACAAATAATTATATATTATTTTGGGTTTGTATTTTTGGCCTGTGTTTTGGAAGCTTTTTTAATGTTGTGATTTTACGTTCATTGTCTAATGAAAGTATTGTATTTCCAGCTTCGAAGTGTCCTAAATGTAATAATAAATTGAAGCCTTGGCATAATATTCCTGTTGTTTCTTATTTATTTTTGCGTGGTAAATGTGCTTTTTGTAAAGAAAAAATAAGTATTCAATATCCTTTAATTGAACTCGTTACAATGTTGTTGTTTGCGTTTTGCTATATTAAATTCGGATTAACATGGAATTGCTTATTTGGTGTTATTTTATCATCTTGTCTTTTAATAATGACAATGACTGATTTAAAAGAAAAGCTAGTTGATTGTAATATTGCAATTGGTTTAGGTGTAGTAGGCTTAATTTACAATTATTTTGTAAATAGTGCTTTTTTAGACTCTGTTTATGGGCTCTTGGCTGGCGTAGTAATTATGGAATTATTGGCTAGGATTGGGTATTTGATTTCTAAAGGACGTGCTTTTGGAGAGGCTGATACTTATGTTGCAGGTGCTTTAGGGGCTTGCTTTGGGCTAGTTGGGCTAATACAGGTTTTATTTTATACACTGCTAGCTTCTATGGTATTTGTTATACCAATGTTTTTGTATAGGCAATTAAGAAAAGGTAATAGAGCTATTTGTATTTTATTTATACTTTTTATTTTATCAGCATTATTTTATAAGACTGTTTTACAAAATTGGTATTCATTTGGTTTATTAGTTGGTCTTGGGTTTATGTTAAGTCTTTTAGTCTTAAAAAATTTGAAAACAGAACATGAGCCGTTATATTTACCATTGGTTCCAAGTTTTACATTAGGTGCTTTGTATTTTTTATTTTTTTAATATAAGATTTTGATATGACTTTATGTGTATCTTATCCAAATCAAACAAGAAATTATTGTGTCTTTGATGAAAAACGTGTTTCTCAGAGGAAGAACTTAGAGCTGTTGAAAAAATCTTTAGAAAATCCTAAATCTGAAGATGAAATTATTGAAGATTTATATGTTTTAAACTGTATGCTTGATGAAGGTGAAGAAAAGATAGCGGAGCTATATCCAACTTTATCAAAATACAACAGCTCAAAAAATCCTAATATACAAACTTTTTTAGCAGGAATATATAGAAAAACGAAAGTTCCAGATGCATTTGGCCCATTATGCGTTATGCTTATTCAAAATGCAATAGAGCCTCATAAAGATTGTCATTTTGATCCGAACGAAGAAATTGGCGGAGCTATTTTGGATTATCTCGCATAATAAATTTTACATAATTTAATAGAATGTAACAAAAATTTAAAGTTTAAGCAAATATTTCATTATAAAAGACTTTATAAATATAGAGGATTTTATGGGAAATTTTCATTTAGGTTTATCATTAATAAATAAATTTTATAATAGACTTGCTACCCCTGATATAATTAAGAAAACAGCAAGTACTATTAATGATTGTGCAAGAAATCACTTATCAAAAACGCAAAATAAAACAGTACAAAAAGGTTTGTTAGAAACATTTAATTTTTATTCGCTTAACAAAACAAAAAAATCAAACTTGAGACTTACTCAGATAGATGATATTTTGTATAAATATGAATCGTGTTCTGATAATAGGATAAAAAGTTCAGTTGAATCTTTGATAAAAAGATTGGGAAAAGAAAATTCTAAGAAAAAAGGTGAAACTTTAGATTTAATTGAAGGAATTCTTGATTCTTTAAATTGTTCAGAAGCTCAATATTGTCCTTTATATAATATTGATTCAATAAGTGGGGTTAGTGCTAAAGACAAACTAATTACTATAGTAAAAAAAGCTATTTTATTTGTGATAAAAAATGATAACGCTATAAAGAAATTGCCTTTAAAAGATGTTGGTAAATCTGAGCCTCAAAAATTTTTAATATTAGCTAAAAAGATGAAAAAGCCTGTTAACACTTTTCTTGAAAATTTTCAAGCTTTTGCTAAATATTCTCCACTAGAAGGTTTTATTAATAAATATAAAGAAACCTATACTAATGCGGTTGATTACCTTTATGAAAAAGTTTATGTTCAAAAACAAACAAATTTAGATTTACAAGATTTTTGCAGAAGAATTGATAATAAATTTAAAGTTAAGACTTTTGATTATACATTATATGATTATAACCTAATATCAGCATATAAAATTGAAAAAGAGTTGGATATGTTTTATGATACAATGCAACCTGAATTGAGTTTATTAAAAATTTCTGATTTGGATTATCAATATATAAAGAAGAAACCTGTTGGTGGGTATTATAACAGAAAAAATAAAACAATTTCTTTACCAACTTGGCTTAAAAATAGAACTTTTAGACATGAATTAGTACATTCTGTTGATGAAGATATTTATAAAATATCAACTAAAAATAAATTAGCAGACGATATTCTAGAACAAGATTTAAAGAACGCTGGAGCTACTGAGAAAAAAATAAAATACGCAACGAGTAAGCTTTGTGAAAAAAAAGCTGTGCTTGGTGAATTTTATAATAAAAATTATTCACAAGAATCAAAAGATTTTATGGTAACTAATGGTCTACCAAAAGAGATATTTAATCTTAGGGAAATAGATTTTTATGATTACATAATGAATGCTAGACATATAACGAAACCTGAAGTTCAGCTACTTAATGAGATAAGAGCAAAAATGGGAGGTATCATACCTCAAGAAATCGCAGAATTTTATGATTTTAAATCTTTTAAAAGCGTACTTGATTTAATAAAAAATAAAAAATCAATAACAAAAGAAAACTTTATAGAAATACTTGGAAGTATTAATGATATTAATAATAAAAAGCGTGAAATATTAAAACTCGAAGCAGAGTTTAAGAACTTAAAAAGTTTAGGATTATGTCCTAGTGAAAATGAAAAACAAAGACTAGTTGATGTAAAAAATAACCTTGCATTTGCTTATGAAATGCTTTCTAAGTTAACTTAAATAGTATTACCCCAAACTTCAAGAGCTTTTTTATTTAGTTGCAACAAATCCTTCTTCTTTTCGCCCATTACTTTTTCAAAACCTAGCGCTAGGTATTCTGTATCAACAACATCTACTACAGAAGCTAGAACTCCTAATGCAACCATGTTTGTTACTTTGCTTGTGCCAAGCTCATTCGCTAAATCTCCCATAGGAGCAAATACATATTTAATATCAGCTCTTGGCTCAGTTTTTGCAACTAAGGTTGAATTAGCAACAATTGTACCGCCTGATTTAACTCTCTGTACAAATTTATCAAATGATTGTTGATTCAAAACCAAAGCATAATCAGTATCTTGTTTATGAACAGAACTAACTTCTGTATCAGAAACAACTATTTCACAATTAACAGTTCCACCACGCATTTCTGCACCATAGCAAGGATACCAAGTAACATTTTTACCTGATAGCATAAAAGAGTTAGCTAAAATTGTGCCTGCTAATAGAACTCCTTGACCGCCAAAACCTGCAATAATAAAATTCTTTTCCATTATTTATTACCTCCTTCTGCGGTCACGTCCTTAAATACTCCTAACGGGAATACTGGTATCATTTCTTCACGCACTCTTTGATGAGCTTCTTCTGGTGACATTTTCCAGTTTGTAGGACAAGAAGAAAGAATTTCTACAAACCCAAAACCTAGGCCTTGTTGTTGCACCTCAAAAGCTTTTTGAAGCGCTTTTTTTGCTTGATTAATATGTGGAATTGTATCAAGCGCAACTCTAGCGGAGTATGCAGTACCATCACATTGAGCAATATGTTCGGCAATTTTAATAGGATAACCATAATAATCAGCATTTCTACCGTTAGGAGAAGTTGTTGTTTTTTGTCCCATTAAAGAAGTTGGCCCCATTTGCCCGCCTGTCATACCATAAGTTGTATTATTAATACAAATTGCTGAAAACTTTTCACCTCTTAACGCGGCGTGCATAGATTCAGCTAAACCTATTGAAGCAAAATCTCCATCTCCTTGGTATGTAAACACAAACTTATCTGGTTGAGCTCTTTTAACACCTGTCGCTGAAGCGCAAGCTCTTCCATGGGGAGCTTCTACACAGTCTATGTCTAAAAAGTTGTATAGGAAAACCGAACAGCCAACACAAGTTGAACAAATAGCTTTTTCTTGAAGGTTCATTTCATCAATAAGTTCTGCTACAAGTCTTACTGCTACACCATGATCACAACCTGGACAAAATGTGTAGCGAAAATCTTTTTTCATACATTTTGGAATACTAAACACTTGTTGCATAAGCTAGCCCCCTTTCAGTAACGATTTTTTCAACGCTGGAGACGATTTCTTCTACGCTTAGCCATTCTCCACAAGGTCTATTTATTAAATCTACTTTAGTTTTTCCTTCTACAGCATATTTAATATCTTTGTACATTTGCCCCATATTCATTTCTACAACAATAAAATCTTTACCTTTATTTGCTAATTCAGAAATTCTATCGTGTGGAAAAGGAGATAATGTTATTGGCCTAAAACATCCAACTTTTATCCCTTTTTTGCGTAAAACTTTCATCGAAGCTTTGATATTTCTTGTCATAGAGCCAAAAGCTGTAAGTATAATATCTGCATCCTCTGTTTCAAATTCTTCAAAACTTGTTTCATTCTTTTTAATAACTTCAAATTTTTCAAATAAGTTATAAATATGTTGAATTTGTTTCTTTTCATCTGGCCCAACAGAATATATTGCACGACCATCTCTATTTTTAGCACCTGTAAGTGCCCAAGAAGATACATCTACTTCTGGATACGGATTTTCTCCGAAACAAGCTGGCTCCATCATTTGTCCTAAAAGTCCATCAGCCAATAAAATAACAGGATTTCTATATTTTTGTGCTAAATAAAAAGCTCTGTATGTATAATCTATACATTCCTGAACCGTAGAAGGAGCTAGTACAATTATTTTATAATCACCATTTCCTCCACCGTATACAGATTGGTTATAATCTCCTTGCGCAGGATAAATATATCCCAATCCAGGGCCTGCACGCATTACATTAACCAAAACAACAGGTAATTCATCCCCGCAAGCATAAGAAAGTGCTTCTTGCATTAGTGCCACAGCACAAGAAGATGATGTTGTCATTGCTCTTACACCAGTGGAAACTGCGCCCAGTACCATATTTATAGCTGCCAATTCACTTTCAGCGCAAACATAAGCTCTACCTAAATCTGGCATCACTCCGCTTAAATATTCTCCAATTTCAGTTTGTGGTGTTATTGGGTAGCCAAAATAACACTGTAATCCAGCGTTAACCGCTGCTTGTGCTATTGCATAATTCCCTTTTATTAAAACTTTTTCTTTGTTATTCATATAAATCTCCAAAAATAGGTAAAATCTTCTTATAAATGTAAAACAGTATTATATTTTACCCCTTATATACTTCAATTGCCATATCTGGACATCTTTTTGCGCACATTGCGCACCCAAGGCATTCGTTGTTTTTATCTTCAAATTCTACTAAATAATCTCCTAAACGATTTGTTTTATTTGATTTTTTAATTAGTCCTTTAGGACATGTATTTACGCAAAGATAACAAGATTTACAACGAGAATTGTTAATTTTTATTAAGCTCATTCCTAACTCCTATCGCATGTAGAATTATAGCATTAACAAGCTTTTTAGCCATTAAATGTAAACTTTTGTAAAAATATTATTCATTTTTTGTTAGTCAAATTTTTAGATGTGGAATTAACCAAGTATAGGACAAGCAAGGATGCGTCATAGGGATGCAAAAGCCAGAAAGGAGTAAAAAATGGCACTTACTATTAACACAAACATTTCATCTTTGGTAGCACAGAACAATTTAGCGAAAGCTACTGCATCACTCAACACTGCTATCGAAAGGATGACAACCGGTTACAAAATTAACCACGCTGCTGACAATGCTGCTGGTTATTCAATCGCCCGTAACTGGGAAACTCAACTTAGTTCGTTGGACGTTGCAGCTGATAACGCAGCAACTGGGGCGGATATGTTATCAACTCTTGAAGATACTTATACTCTTGTAACCTCACATTTGCAACGTGTCAGAGATTTGACAGAACAGGCTGCAAACGGAACTTATGGTTCACAATCATTATTAGCTATTAAATCAGAAATAACAGCAAGACTTGAAGAGGTTGATCGTATTGCTGCAAACTGTGAATTCAATGGTCTTAAAATGATGAAAGGTACAATGGGTGAAATTTCATTACAAGTTGGTTTAGATAGTACTGATGATAGCCAAATTAAATTAAGCGCAGATTTATTTAAAGATGCAAGTGTATCAAAATTGTTTGCTGATTATGGTAGCGTTACCGATGCTACTGTAGAATTAGTAGCTCAAAAATGCGTTGGTTACAACAGTACAAATGACAATTTTAAAGACGATGCAAGTGCTATGCTTGAAAATATTGATAATGTTATAAATCAATTGTCATCTCGTGTAACAACACTTGGTGCAGCTCAAAACAGAATTGAATCAGCAATTGAATCAATTGGTGTTCAATCTGAAAATATCACATCTTCATTATCAACATTAAGAGATGCAGATATTGCAGAAGAATCTTCAAACTATATTCAAGCTCAAATTCTTCAACAAGCAGCTTCTACATTACTTTCAACTGCAAACCAAACTCCAAGCATCGCTCTAAATCTTTTATAATAAGGGTCGGAGTGCATAGGTGGAAACGCCAAACAAAAATAAAACATACGTGCACTCCTCAAAGTTGGAAGCAGTTGGACAAAGCGCAGACTCAAAAATGCACATTCACTCCAAAGAATGTTATTGGTAAATGTAAGTGTAAAGCTCATAGTTTCTCTATAAGTATGCAATTTACCCCTTTACCACAATATATATGCCGAGACTCAAGTCTCGGCTTTATTTTATAAAAAAAAACCACCTGGTGTGTGTCAGGTGGGTTTTGTTTTCTGCATCCTAATGGTCTTTTTTAGTGTTTATTATCTAGGAGTTTATATGATTTTTGGGGTTTATTATTAATTTTGCTATTTAGTGTTTCGACTACACTTAAAGTGTGTATTTCTATTATTGCACATAAGAATTTAATGTCAAGGGTTTATTTTAATTTTAAGTTTACAATTCTTTACATAGCCTAAAACCCCAAGTTTGTTGAATATTAGCTGTTGAATATAAAAATAAACATAATATTAGATATAACATAAGGGTATTAATTGTACTTAATACCCTTATTATTGCTTGTTTTTATCTATAGAAACAAAATTAATCTTCTAAAGATTCGCTTCCTGATTTATGAGATTTTAATAAAACACCTCTTTTTGAAGTCTGAATAAAATCAATCATGTTTTCTATATATTCATTCATTGGAATTTCAGCTTTGATTTTTTCAATAGCTTGAGTTGTATTGTATTCTTCAGAGATTAACAATTTAAACGCTTGGTTGGTAGCTGTTCTAACTTCTTGAGAAACTCCACGGCGTTTCATTGCTATTACGTTTAATCCTCTTGGAACAGGAGGTCTGCCTTCGCCTTTTGAATAAGGTAAAATATCTTGACGTGAAGCAGAGAATCCACTTACAATTGCCATTTGTCCAATTCTTATGTTTTGATGGAAAACGCTCATTCCGCCAACAAAAGCTCCAAACCCAACATGGACATGCCCGCCAAGTGTAACAAGGTTTGCTAGAATAACTTGATCTTCTAGTACGCAATTATGAGCAATATGTGAGCCAACCATTAAAAGACATTTATTACCGATTCTTGTAGTGCCATCTCCACAAGGTGCACCACGGTGAATAGATACATTGTCTATAATAATTGTGTTATCGCCAATAATA
>JAFUMP010000001.1 GCA_017482685.1 bacterium
TGGTGCTGGTGCTGGTGCTGGTGCGCCAACATTATCAGTTGAGGTCCCAAAATTTTCAGTTTCTGAATTGCAGCATATTCAATCATTTTACTCCATTATTGTTACTGAAGCACAAAAAGTTTTTGGAGAAGGTGACACTGAAACAGATTTGCTTAGAGAGCTAGAAAACGATCTTACTAATATATTAAATCAAATCGATTATTACAAAACTGTTATTCAAAATATTTTTATAGATTATATGGATCAGTTTTGTAACAACACAGCACTGGCAAAATCTTTTACTATGAATGATGAAACAGCTAAAAATGCAGCAGAACAGCTAGAAATTTTATATAAGCAAGAAGAACTTATAAAAATTGGCATACTAAATGCGAAGATGGACAAAGTGCTTGAGACGGTTCAAATAAATTCAGGTTCAGACCCTATTTTATCTGAAAAAACATTTGTTTATGCCAAAGCATGTAGTGGCATAACACCTGATATGTTATCACGTTTAGGTATAAATTCTGGTCAATCGTTAGCTAGTGTATTAGAAAAACTTAAAAATTATATTGATATGCAGCCATGATAAACAATCTCCCCCAAAAAATCTCAGGTTATTAAATATAAGGAGCACATTTAATGGAAATAAAACAAATAACGACCGAAAAAATTATAAAACCCATCTCGGTTACAAAAACAAATACTAGTATTAGTTCAACAATAATGCCTGATTCTTATAGTAAAGAATTAGATTTAACAAAGTCTACTGAGCTTGGGACTAAGCTTGGACAAAATATGGCAAAAGCTATAAAAAGCAAAAATGATAGCGAATTTATTGCACTAATAAGCGAATTATTAACTTATCAAAACTTAGATAAAAATATTACAACCAATATTCTAAATAATATAGTAATATCTTTTTGTAATGAGTTTGGAAAAAACGATAAAGACTACGGTGATTGGTATGGTAAAAGTTTTGCTCATACAATTATGACTCATCCTAAATTAAACAACGAAATTGTCGTTGCTATTCGCAAGATGTGTTCTAAAGATTCTTGTGCAAGCTCAGATTTTTTAGCCGTTGATTTATTCAGAGCAATGAATGGTAATGATATTAATAAAATTGAGATGTTAATAAATCAAATTAATGAGAATACTATTATTGATGTTACTGATAGTTATAAACATATCGCTTATGGTGCTAAAGAAATTGCAGCGAACTCAAAGGATAAAAAATATTTTGAAGACACATCCGGAATCTTTGGTTTTTTTAAAATGGTAAGAGATCCTGATGTTAAAGATTTTGCAAATAGAATCGAAACTTTTGTCCAAGGAATAATGAACCAAGATCACGAAGGTTTAACAGCAGAACAAAGAAATCAACTTGTAAGAGAAAGAGGAAAGCTTTTAGAAAAAGTTGTACACCTATATATAAAAGCTGCACCTCACTACGATATTAACCCTGAAGATATCAAGCAATTTAAAATAGAAGTTTTTGACACTAAACGCTATGTTTCAAATAGACCAGAGATAGAACATTTGAAAGATCCCAGACGAAATGAGTATCAAAATACAGATAATCTTGAAAAATGGCTGAGCGATCTTTTTAAAGATCACTATAATTATATAAATAATAACCCTCGTGATCTTGAAAAATATGAAGATTTTTATAAATGGCTTGATAAACAAGATTTTGAATAAATAAAAGAATTCTTTCATATAAAAACATAAAAAAGGAAGGTAAACCTTCCTTTTTTATGTTTAAATTGTAATATAGTTAAATATGAATAAACAGTTTTCCAGAACAGAACTTCTAATAGGCAATGATGCAATAAAAAAGCTAGCTAACACAAAAATAGCTATATTTGGTATTGGCGGAGTTGGTAGTTATGTTGTAGAAGCTCTTGCAAGAGTCGGAGTCGGCAGTTTTGTTCTTATTGACAATGATATCGTGAATCCTACAAATATAAATCGACAAATAATAGCTCTTCATTCAACCGTAGGAGAGTTTAAAGTAGACGTAGAAAAAAAACGCATTTTAGATATAACCCCAAACGCAAAAGTTGAATGTATTAACAAGTTTTTTTCTAAAGAAAACTCTAATGAGTTCGATTTTACAGTTTATGATTATGTAGTAGATGCAATTGATTCTGTTGCTTCAAAAATAGAATTAATACTAAAATCTCAAGAAGCGAATACCCCAATTATTTCATCAATGGGAACAGGTAATAAATTAAATCCCACGCTTTTTGAAATCTCTGATATTTATAAAACCTCTGTTTGTCCTCTTGCAAGAGTGATGAGAACTGAGTTAAAAAAAAGAGGAGTAAAAAAGCTTAAAGTACTTTATTCCAAAGAAACTCCAATAAAACAAGATGGACAAAGAACCCCCGCAAGTATTTCATTCGTTCCGTCTGTTGCAGGACTAATTATTGCAGGAGAAGTTATTAAAGATATAATAAAAACGGAGATTTCTTAAATCTCCGTTTTTTATCTACATTATTTTATATCTTATAGACTAAAGTCTTCTTCTGCTGGCAAGTATGTTGGAACGTTATTTATCCAATTTTTTGCTTCTTCTGTTGCTTTTGTCCAGTTAATAGAAACTAAGCCACGTTGCACCCAGAACAATTCTTTAAAGAAATTATACTGAGAATTCATTGCTTCAAGTTTTGCTCCAAGATATAAGTGCTGAGCGTCTGCTAGCTGGTTAATTGGAGATTTACCTTGTAAATAACGAGCTTTTACCATTTGGTAGTTCTCAGCTTCTGCAAACATTGCTTTGTAAGATTTTTCAATCATAAAGTATTTTGAAATTGCTCTGTTTACAACTTCTCTTACGTTCATTTCAAGCTCTGTATTAACTTGCTCTAAATAAGCTTGTAGTTCATTTAACTCAGCTTTACATCTAGCAATTTCAGCTATTTTATGTCCACCTTCAATCGGCTTCCATTGTGCAGCTATCATGAAACGAGTATAGTTTCTATCTAAGCCTAGGTATGGCGAATTATTCCAATAATCCCAATAAGTTGTAGTTGCAGCTCCGATAGCTGTATCAGCTCCTGCACCTTTATAAGCATCCATTGCTTGGAAGCCAGCATTTGTTGCCTGACCACTCTTCAACTGGTTATGAGCTGAATCTTCATAAGGAAGATTTCTATCAAATTGTGAGCCAAATTCTAATGAAATTTTA
The DNA here is from genome assembly GCA_017482685.1 of bacterium. Lineage (GTDB taxonomy): Bacteria > Cyanobacteriota > Vampirovibrionia > Gastranaerophilales > Gastranaerophilaceae > CAG-196. The sequence goes on from JAFUMP010000001.1 coordinate 3,176, forward strand.
GCGTTTGGCATAAAGAATTTCTGTGAATAATTTGAAATTTCAGCCTTCTTCATTGCAATTGCAGCTTTTAGTTTAGTTGTTTCAGGTGATAAATAAATTACCTCTTGAACTAATCTATCAGTAAACTCTGCTAATTTTTCAGGTGTTCTTACGTGGTCAATGATATGAATATCTGAAGTGAAGAAAGCTGGGTCTTTTGCATTTAATGGCGCAAAAGCATAATCTTCTTTTTGGTCTTTATATAACAATTTGTTTATTGTGATTCTTGTATTGTTATAATCAGCCTTCATTTGAAGAAGTCTTTTTTCTTCTTCGCTCACTTGACCAGCCCAACGAAGAACTTCTTCTTTACCGCAGAATCCACTTTGCATACGAACTTTCGCAATCGCTAAGTTTTCTCTAGTTTCATTCAATTGTTCTTCTTGAACTTTAATCATGTTTTCTAGCATTAATGTTTCAATATATAAGAAACCTAATTGTAAGCCCATGTTTTGCTCTGTTAGAACTTTTTCAGCTTTATCAAATTTTAATTTTTTGTGTTTAACGATGATATTTGTTACCAAATCTGGAGAATAAAGAACTTGGTCTAAGCCTAATACAAATTGACCTGCTCTTGTAGGCACACCTGAATAAGACATTGCGTAGTCTTTATTATAAGTCTGATGTCCTAAATCAATTCTTAAAGTTGGTAAATATCTTAAATAAGCTGATACTGTTGAACGTCTTGCAGCATCAATTAAATATCTTTTTCTTTGAATATCTAAGTTGCTTTCTTCCATTTTATTGAAAACATAAGTTAAATCATATTTTGGTTTTTGAACATGAGAAATAACTTCGCAGTTATTAAGTAATCTTAATGGTGCAGAATAACCGATCATAGCACCAGTATCTTTGTTATAAAAGATAACTTTATCATCAAAGAAAGGAATCTTCTCTGTTTTTACTTTTGCTCCATGTAAAACACCACAAATATTGAAAGAAGTTGCTTCTGCTAGTTTTCTATCTACATCAGGAGTTGAAGTTCCAAGCATTGCCCCTAATTCAACATCTTCTTTACCTAAAGAAGAAAATGCTGGAAGTTTTCTGCTACTTAAATATGAATAAATATCTTTTCTTTGTTCTGTTGATAAGTTAAATAACGGTGTTACAAATACCGAATCAACTCCTGATGGAATTTTGTTTAATGAATCTGTAACATTCTTATTACTTACAGGAATAACTACAAAATCAAGCTCACATTGTTTTTCTTGAAATTTTGTTCTTATAATTTTATCCCAATCTTTTTGAGTATTATAAAAATTCTCATTCATTAAGATTGCTGTTTTATGTTGTGTTGGAACTAATTTTTTAAACAAAATAAAATCATTAACATATTGTTTTACAGGGTTAAAAAATGCAGGAGAACCTAAATCCCTTAAACCATATTCTCCAATTGTAATAACAAATTTATTTTTATTCTTTCTATCAAGCAAATATTCACTTGATAAATATCCCAAAGAAATTACTGTTGTTGCTCTTGATTTTAACGCTTTTTCAGAAATTTCTTTTGCACTTTGTTCTGTCCAATCACCAGTAAATATTAAATCATTAGGGAAAGCTGGTTTGTAATCTGGCAATAAAGATCTTGTAATTGTCTTTTGAAATGTTTCTAATATACTCTTGTTTTTATCAGATGGGCCATCAAAAACAAAAGCTAACTCAATTGTTCTAGCATTTGGGGAAGCTTGAATTTGTTTTTGTGGCGGTGCTTGTATCGCTAACGCACAGTTCACTCCCGAGTAACTAAACAATAATAATATAGCTAAAGCTACACTAAATAATCTCTTCATAAACTCCATACTCCTTTAAGATAATTCCTCAAATCAAAATTAATTCTAACACAGCAAAATTTCAAATCAATATTTTGTAAAGGTTTGTTCATAAAAAGAAAAAATTATCTTTGTTTATGATATAAATTTGTATATAAAGGAGGGAACATGAATATTAAAACCACACCAGTAAATTTCAATGGCAAATACAGGATTCCAAGATACATTGCAGGAAATTCTCCCAAAGAAAGACCTTTACTAAATAATGAAGTAGTAGATTTAGTTAAAGAGTTTTCTGTAACATCTATTTTTCATGACAAAGGAATTGATTTAACAAATCCTGCTAAAAAATTTTTAGATGCTATAAAGGCAAAAGGGATTAAAATTTTTGAAATAAAAGAGTAATCAAATAAAAGTCCGATACAAAATTGTATCGGACTTATTTTTATTAAAAAAGGAGAATTTACTGTTTATTTATTTTTAACCAACCTTTGCCATAATACTGTTTATGATTTTTTTCAACACAAAATTCTACTCGCTCAGAACTTACTACTAAATAACATTGTTTATTTAATTCTGGAAAATCTACCCATTTAGATTCATCTGGAACATCTCCAAAATGCTCCAATAAATAATTGCGGACTTCATCATAATCATTCTCACCCTTTAAAAAATCAATATGCTTATCTAGCTCATCTTGCTTTGGCATTTCGGTTGCACCATTCACTAAAGAATACATACTAAACTTGTTAAATTCCGCCATGTCATGTCTCCTTATAATACATCATGTGTCCTTATTATGGTTAACGGCATATTTTTGAAAAACTTTAATGTTTTTAAGAAAATTGTTACAAATATTTACAAAAAAAAGTAAAAATACCTATCTGTTTTGTTAAATTATCATGTTTAAGTTAAAATACTACCTATGAATTTAGATGCCGTAATTGATAATGCACTAGCACCAATAGCAGATAGAGTTTCAAGCTTTATTTTTTCCTATATTACAATAGGAGAAGTAAAAGTTGAGTTTTTGGTTGCACTTTTAATAGTAGCAGCACTGTATTTTACGTTTAGAACAGGATTTATTGGTGTTTGGGGATTTAAACATGCTCTAAAATTAATCACCAACAATTATAATCACAAAACAGAAAATGGATATCAAAGGAAGAAAAAAGGCGAACTTTCTTCTTTTCAAGCACTTAGTGCAACGATATCAGCATCTGCCGGAATAGGCAACGTTGCAGGCTCAGCTGCTGCAGTTTCAATAGGAGGACCAGGGGTTATCTTTTGGATGGTTATTGCAGGTCTATTTTCTATGGCACTTAAATTTTCTGAAGTATTATTAGGTGTTAAATTTAGGCAAACAAATACAGATGGCACTGTTTCTGGTGGGCCTATGTATTACATACCAATAGCTTTTAAAAGCTTTGGTAAGCTTGGTGAGAAATTAGGCTTAACGCTCTCTAAAACTTATGCAATTTGTTGTATATTTGCTATGATTGGCGGTTGGAATTTATTTCAAATAAATGCAATGACAGCCCAATATACAGAAGTTACAGGTGGAGATAATAGCGTATTTGCAAATAACGGCTGGATTTTAGGAACAATTGTGGCTTTTATAACTTGGTTTACAATTATAGGTGGAATCAAAGCTATAGGTAAATTTACTTCTAAAGTAACTCCAGTTATGTGCTCTTTATATGTATTAAGTGCATTTTTAGTTTGTCTCGCAAATATCCACCATTTGCCTGAAACATTTAAATTAATTATAGAAGAAGCTTTTTCTCCACGAGCAATGACTGGTGGAGCATTTGCTTGCTTGCTTTGGGGATTTAGAAGAGCAATGTTTGCTAATGAATCTGGGTTAGGTACTGCGCCAATCGCTTTTAGTGCTGTAAACACCAATAAGCCAGTTGCGCAGGCTTTTATTTCAATGTTACAGCCGTTTGTTGATACAGTTATTGTTGGAGTTGCTACTGCTTTTGTAATAGTTGTTTCAAAAGTTTATTTAACTGTAGAAGGTATAGCTGGAATTGAACTCACATCAAAAGCTTTCGCTACTATTTGTCCAGCTTATCCAATACTTTTAACAATAATGGCGAGTTGTTTCGTGCTATCTACAATGCTTTGTGGGTCTTATTATGGCCTTAAAGCTTGGAGTTTTCTATTTGGCGAAAGTAAAACTAAAACACGAATTTTTCAAGCTATTTATTGTTTATGTATAATTGCAGGTTCTGCTATGAATTTTAAATCGATTATTAATTTATCAGATGCAGTAACTCTATTTTTAGCTGTTCCAAATTTAATCGCGGTGTTTTTACTTTCAAAAGTTGTAATTAAAGAGCTTAAAAGATATTGCGAAAAGTATAATATAAATAGTAAATATATTAAATTTATTAAATAAAGGAGAAAACGATGAATATTACAAATAATAACATAAATTTTAAAGGGTTTTATGCCACTGAAAATTCATATTTTAGCGAAAAACAAAATAAAGTTATAGATGATATTAAATCAAAATTGGGAAATAGAATTAATGACGGAGATTATATTGTTTCGCCGGGCGCTATAATAGATTCTATTGACTTGCAACATTTTATTTTCGGATTAAAAACTACAGGGGCTGGGCTAGACAAAAAATATATGTATGAAAAAGGAACGGACAAATTTATCGGAAGTTATAATGAAGAACATCCTTTTAATTTAGAAGATTTAGATGTTGAACCTTGGAAAAATAGTATTCGCAAAAGTGATAATACGTGGAAATTCATAGCTGCAACAATTATTGCTTTAGGCGCAATTTTAATTGGAAACGGAGCTATAAAAAAATACGTTAAAAATCAAAATAATAATATTATTGAAAACATTGCTCCTACAGTTAAAGACTCGTTAAATACAGTAAAAAAAGATAGCCTAAATCTTTTTATGTAGCTTTATATAATCTTTACTTGCCTGAAACATATAAAATAGTGTAGAATACAATCTGCAAATAGTTCAATGGAGAAAATTATGCCAAAAATTTATTTTGTTGATGTTACTAATAGAGATGGAGTTCAAACTTCAAGATTAGGGTTAGCTAAATTACAAAAAACCTTAATAAATTTAATGTTAAACGATATGGGAATTACTCAGTCAGAATTTGGATTTCCGACAACAATGCACGAGTTAAACTACCTTAATGCAAATCTAGAATTAGTAGAGCGTGGTGCGATAACAAAAACAAAATTATCAGGCTGGATGCGAGCTATTGCAAGTGATGTAGAAACATCTTTTTCAAATTGTCCAAAACTACAATATTGCAACCTTTCTCAATCCACTTCTGAGCAAATGATTCAAGGTAAATATTTGGGCAAGAAAAATGCTGATGATATCTTAAAAATGACTTGTGAAGCTGTAGAATGCGCAGTTGATAAAGGTGCTAAAATAATAGGTGTGAATGCAGAAGATGCCTCAAGAAGTGATTTAAATTATTTAATAAGAATTGCAAGTGAAGCAAAAAAAGCTGGAGCACACAGATTTAGATATTGTGATACTCTTGGTTATGAGGACCCTCATACAACATACATCAGAATTCATGAACTAGCAAAAGCTACGCAAATGCCTATTGAAATGCATTTCCATAACGATTTAGGAATGGCTGTAGCTTGTTCTGTAGAAGGCGCAAGAGCTGCTCTTGACGCTGGAGTTGATGCCTATATAAATACAGCAATAAATGGTATGGGAGAAAGAGCTGGTAATGCTGATTTAGTATCTTGTTTACTTGCAACACTCAAGTCGGCTGGTTTTAAAGGGGAAAAGTTTATCGATGAAAACATTGATCTTTCAAAAGCTTGGCAATTAGCTAAATATACAGCTTATGCGTTTGGATTACCAATTCCAATTAACCAACCTGCTGTAGGTAACAATGCTTTTGCGCATGAATCCGGTATTCATGCTGACGGCGCATTAAAAGATAGAAGAAATTATGAATTATACGATTTTGAAGAACTTGGACGTGGTGAGCCAGAAATAATCGAAACTGGACGTATGATTACAACTGGTGAATATGGTGGAATTAAAGGTTTTAGAAATGTTTATAACAAATTGGAAATTGAATTCCATGATGAAAATGAAGCAAGAAATATTTTAGAACTTGCACGTTATGCAAACGTACATACACAAAAGCCTTTAACTGAAAGTGAACTCAAATTTATATATCATTATCCAGATATTGCAGCAAAAGTCATGACAGTATCACCATTTTATGAACCAGCTGGCGAATTAGAAAAAAGATTACAAAAAGAAAGTGGTGAACAACCTGCTAAAATTGTTTAAATTTAATAAAAATTTACATTTTTAGATTTACTGAATTTATCGCTTGTACTATAATACAAGTTATAAAAGAAAAGAGTGAGAAGGTATGAAAGAACAAAAAATTGCTGTAATTGGTTTTGGGATGTGGGGTAGAAATATTGTAAGAAATTTCTATAACCTAAATGTTTTAGATATTGTATGCGACTTAGATGAAGAAGCACACAAAACAATTAAGGAACAATTCCCTGGTGTAAAAGTAACCAAAGATTTTAACGATATTATAAATGATAAGACTATTACAGGAGTCGCTGTTGTAACTCCTAGTCATACACATTTCAAAATAGTTAAAGCCATGCTTGAAGCAGGTAAAAATGTTTATGTTGAAAAGCCTATTTCTACTGTTGCAGAAGAAGCACGTGTTTTAACGGAACTTGCGGAAGAAAAAGGGCTAATTCTTATGGTAGGTCACTTACTTCTATATCATCCTGCAGTAAATCGCTTAAAAATGCTTATAGAAGAAGGTGTATTGGGTGAATTGGTATACGCACAAAGTGACAGGTTGAATGTAAATTATCATAAAAACGACAGAAGTGTTATGTGGGATTTAGCACCGCATGATGTTTCAATGATAGCTTATGCTACAGGTAAGACTCCGACAAGAGTAATTTCTGCTGTTGGATGTTCTTCAGATAGAAACGAAATAATGGATATCACACACTTAACAATTGAGTTTGAAGGAGGAATGATAGGCCAGATTTCAGACAGTTGGATAACACCACAGAAACACGTAACATTACTTGTTAGAGGAACAAAAGCTACTGCTATTTTTGATGATACTCTGCCTGAAAATAAGTTAAAAGTTTATGATAACTTTATTCCAGCAAATACTCAAGACTATCCACTTGATTATCTTGAAATTGAGCCTCTAAAACTTGAATGTCAGCATTTTGTAAACTGTTGTGCTTCTGGACAGAAGGCTCGGTCTGATGGTGAAAATGGTTATACTGTAACTAAGATTTTGGAAGAAGCTGAAAAGATTATGTTAGGTTCTAAACTAGAACAGCTTAATCAAAAAGACTTTGCTCTTTCAAGAATGAAAGGCTAGGGGATCGCCCCTAAGTTTTGTAATTTGCTCAAGAGGAAGACCACAAATTTCAAAACGAACTAGTAATAATAACCAATGTCTTCCGACAGAAGGGTGAAAAATAAAAAATGGCAAACTTTATATCAATATTCAGAATATTCGTAATGTTTTATGCAGCTTATTTAATTTATTCTTGCGAAGGTGATACCGTAGCTTATATCTGGGCTTTAGCTCTTACTATAATTGCTTTTGCTCTTGATGGAGTTGATGGTTATGTTGCAAGAAAATTCAATGAAGAATCAAAATTCGGCGCACTTTTAGATATTATGGGCGATAGAATAGTTGAAAATACATATTGGATATTATTTGCTGTAATGGGTTGGATTAATATTTTATTCCCACTTATAGCACTTACTAGAGGTTTTATTACAGATACAATAAGAAGCGCTGCCATGGAACAAGGTTTAACACCATTTGGCATGCAAGTGAATCCAATTTGCAAGTTTATAACAGGTTCCAGATTTATGAGAATTAGCTATGCTGTAGCAAAAGTTGTTGCTTTTGTATTAATCGTAGCTGCAAAAATTCCAGTTTGTCCTCATGCAGAATTAATTTGGACAATTGGATATTGGTCTGCAATATTTGCAATAATATTTTGCGTTGTGCGAGGCTTACCTGTTATTATAGAAGCAAAGTATTTATTTGAGAAAAAATAATTATGGCGAAGCTTAATATTGTTTTATATGAACCAGAAATACCACAAAACACAGGAAACATTGCTAGACTTTGTGCTTGCACAGGTGCATCTCTTTATCTTGTGGGCAAACTTGGATTCGCATTAACCGATAAATATACAAAACGAGCAGGTCTAGATTATTGGGATAGCGTAGATTTGCATAAAATTAATACAATGGATGAATTATTAAAAGCAAATCCAGATGCAAATTTTTATTATCTAACTACAAAAACAAAACGAAAATATAGCGATATTCAATTTAAAGAAGGCGATTTTATAGTTTTTGGGCCAGAATCAAGAGGGCTACCAGCTCAATATGTAACTGCAGAAACTGCTTTAACCATACCAATGAAAGAGGGTCAAAGAAGTTTAAATCTTTCAAATTCGGTTGCAATTGTAGCTTATGAACATATTAGACAATTAGGATTATAGTTTTATGAAAAAATTTACTATGCCAAAAAGAGAACAGCAATCGAATAAAGGAACTTTTGGAAAAGTTTTAAACTTTTGTGGTTCAGATAATTATATAGGTGCTGCATATTTAGCTACAGTTAGCTCATTAAAAGTTGGCGCTGGGCTATCCGCATTGGCGTCAACAGAAAGAGTCTTGAATATTGTTCCTAGCTTTTTACCAGAGGCTATATATTTTACTAGAGAAGAAGGTCTTGAAAAAATAAACGATTTTACAGTTGTTTTAATTGGTTGTGGGTTAGGTTTAAATAAAGATTCTGAAGATTTATTTAGCAAAGTTTTAACAAAAACAGCTCCTAATATACCTATAATTATTGATGCTGATGGGCTTAATATATTAGCAAAATCTTCATTAAATTTTGAATCAAAAGATAATTTAATACTAACACCACACCCGCTTGAAGCATCTAGATTGTTAAATTGTTCCTTAAATGAAGTATTATCTGATATTGAAGGTAGCGCAAAAAGGATTTCACAAAAATATAAATGTGTAACAGTTTTAAAGACACATCATACTGTTATTTGTAATAAAGATTTAACTATATATAGAAATCTTTGTGGGAATTCTGCGCTTGCTAAATCTGGCACAGGTGATGTTTTAGCAGGAATTATTGCAGGGCTATTAGCACAAGGGGTAAATGCTTTTGAAGCAAGCAAATTGGGTGTATACTTGCATGCCAGAACTGGAGAAATTATATCTGAACATTTAACAGAATATTCTGTTTTAGCATCAGATCTACCAAAATATTTACATAAAGCTATAAAAGAGCTCATTAATTAAAGATTTAATTTATATGAATCTTATTCTTCCTGTTTGATTAATTTCAAGAGGTTTGTTCATTTTTTTTATGTATTCACAAGTGTAATAATCTTTACACTCATTATGATGTTCTACTTCATCTTTAGTAGCTAAAATATCCCAGTCAGCACCGGCAGACATCATAAATGAATCAGTTGCAAGTTTATATTTTTTATCAGATCTAGGATTTTCTACATCAATCTTATGTTCAATACCATTTTTATCTATAAAATTCATGCCAACTAATTTACCATTTTTTGAATCAATAGTATAATTTAACCCTGATACTGCAACTAATCCCGGTTTATAACCAGGGCTATTATAAGTTTTTTCTATTGAAGTTTTAAACCAATTAACAAGTTTTTCCTCGCTAATATTAGCAACAGAGACTCCATCTCTAAAAGGAGCAATATCTCTAATATCTCTAGAATCAATAACTCCTTGGTGGAAAAAGTTTCGTGGCCCAGCATTGTTCCATACTGCAATATCAGTATTTAATTCCGCTCGCATAGCATCACACATAAAATTAGCATGAGGGTTTTCTTCTATTAAAGTTGAAGGTGGCATTGGTGCATATTTAACATAACCAATACGTTCTGGTTTGCCTAAAATATCATCAAAAATATGTTGATGTATCATATTTCTATAAAAATGACTTGTTTCAGCAACATTATTTTGCGCTTTTTTTATTACCCCATTTCTATCAAAAACTAAATTTAAAAGTCCAAAAGCTTTACCATCTCTACCAGCTTCTGTTAAAATCACAGGCTCTCCTGTTTTTGATGCAAAAAGATTCTCACCTTCTTTAATATCTTTTATTAATTCATGTGTGTGTCCCCCAACTATTACATCAATATCTCGAGTATTTTGGGCAACAATTGTATCTCGTTTATAACCTAAGTGTGACAAAAGAACAATTTTATTAACACCTTGTTCTTTTAAATCATCTACTTCTTCTTGAATATCTTCAATAGTTTCTTCTAAACCATCCACATGGCAATCTTTATGATAATCAGGGTGTGTTGCACGTTCAAACATATCAACAGGAGATGCTCCTACAAGCCCAACTTTCTCCCCTTTTACATCAACAATCACTGATTTTTTTAAAGTATTTTCTAAATCTACTCTTCCTTGCGCTTCTATATCTTCAACATTTTGATCATTCAAAGAATCTTTTTTAAAATTAGCAGTCAGAACTGCGCCGTCAAAATCTTTAACAGTTTGTACAAAATCATTTTGCTTTGTATCAAATTCATGATTACCAAGAGCAGTCGCTTTAACTCCAGCTAAATTTAAAAATTTAGTTGTGGCTTTATGAACGGATTTATTTTTTTCATCACCAATATCATTATCACCAGCAGAAACTTTTAAATCACCTTTTAGCCCCGTTAAAATACGCATCATATTATTAGTTTGCCCGTGAATATCATTAATATAACCAATTGACATTTCAAAAGTGTCTGCTGAATTTGTCAATCTATTTTTAGCAGGAGTAGTGTCTGGCGTTCTTTTAAAAGATGTATTATATTTATGTTGTCTTATAATAGATATTTTTAAATCCATAAATTCCTGCTTTTTATATATTAAAATGGGTAAAAATATTTTTTGCTATTCTAATCATCATCTGATTCAAATTCAATTCGACCATAATGATTTATAACAATAGGTTTATTATGTTTTTTTAGATACTGACAAACTAAAAAGTCTTTATCAAAAGGTAAATGTGCTATGTACTGTTCCTCAGTAGCCAAAACTTTATAATCAGCACCTGCTGACATTAAAAATTCATCCGCAACAACTTTGTATGTTTTTGTCTCTGAAGGATTATCAATATCAAGTTCAATTTCTCTACCGTTTTTGTCTATAAAATTCATTTCAGTAAGTTTTCCTTTTTTAGGGTCTACTGTATAATTCAAACCTGAAACAGCCAATAAACCAGGCTTTTTAGCTGATGATAAATAACTGCATTCTATAGCATTTTTAAACATATCAACTAAAGCTTTTTCTGTAACATTTGCAACAACGACATAGTCTAAAAATGGGGCCATGTCTTTAACTTCACTTGAATTTAAAATTCCTTCATGGAAAAAGCTTCTTACACCACCATGTTGCCAAATACCTATTTCAGAATCAGTTTCTTCACGCATAACATCAGCTACAAAATTGGCATGTGGATTTTCTTCTATTAAAGTTTTTGGTGGTGGAGGTGCTGATTTTATATAACCTACAACTTCGGGTTTGCCTAAGCATTGCTCAAATAAATGTTGGTTAATCATATTTTTATAAAAAAATCTAGTTTCTGCAATATTGTTTTGAGCTTTTGTTATAATCCCATTTTTATCGAAAGTTAAATTTAACAATCCAAAATAATTTCCATCTCGTCCTGCCTGAGTCATAATTATAGGTTCACCAGACTTTGAATAGAATAAATTTTCACCTTCTTTAATATCTTCAAGAAGTTCATGAGAGTGACCACCTACAATTACATCGACCCCTTCAAGATTTTTAGCAGCTAATTTATCACGCTTATTACCTAAATGTGATACTAAAACAATTTTATTAATACCTTGAGCTCTGAATTTATCAATTTCTTCCTGTATTTCAGCAAAAGTTTCATCAAGAGAATCCATATAACTATCTGTATAATAATTTGGGTGAGTTAATCTTTCAAACATATCCATTGGTGATGCACCTATAAGTCCGATTTTTTCACCTTTAACTTCTACTATAGTTGATTTCTTTAAATGTTTATCTAAATCAGCTCTACCTAGTTTTTCTATATCATCAGGATCCTGAGTTTCAAGAGGTTCTTTTTTATAATTAATTGACAAAAAGTCTCCATCAAATTTATCAATAGCATCAATACAGTCCTTTTGACTTGTATCAAGCTCATGATTGCCTAATGCTGAAGCTTTAATACCAGCAATATTCAAAAATGTTGTTGTTGCCTTTCTAACACCTTGATTTTTTTCATCACCGATATCATTATCACCAGCAGAAAGCCTTAAATCACCTTTTATGCCAGTTAATATACGCATCATATTATTAGTTTGCCCATGAATATCATTAACATATCCTATGGACATCTCAAACGAATCATTTGGTATTGGCTGATATTTAGGTGGTTGATTATTAAAAGTTTTATTTTGGTTACTTTTGAAAGTAACTATTGGTTTGTTGATATTAAATTTTGGTATATTGAAATTCATGACAATTCCTTTACGTTAATATCAACACTCCTCAAAATAAAAATTGCTACTCGAGAAGAAATCTTTACAATAATTTACATAGATAAACATGTTAATGCCTTTCTTAAAATTTCTTCTGGATTAGAATCATCCTCTACAGTAGCTATTATACGAGTGAGAGCTTCTTCAACCTCTTTTTCTTCATAACCTAATGACAGCATTATTGCTTGTGCATCTGTTATAGCTTGGTTTTGAGGGAGTGTTGCTGTTGTTCTCGGTAATTCAGTTTTTATAAGTTTATCTTTTAATTCAAGTATTATTTTTTGTGCCAATTTTGGTCCAACCCCTTTTGCTCGAGTCAATTCTTTATAATCCCCATTAATAACTAATGAGATTAAATCACAAGCATCAAATTCATTTAATAAGGCTATTGCCATTTTAGCACCAACCCCTGATACAGATAATAAAATTTGAAAAATATCACGAGTCTCTTTATTAGAAAATCCAAATAAATTCATCGAGTCTTCTCTATGAATTAAAGAAAGATAGATTTTAACTTTTTTTTCATTTGAAGTATCCATACAAATAAAGTCACGTTCTGTGACTTCTAATAAATATCCAATATCAGCGACTTCAATAGAAATAAAAGTTCCTCTAGCAGTCTTTTTCTTATCTGTTAGTATCCCTTTAAAGTAGTCGTACATTCCTCTATTCCCTTTGAAATTATAATAACATAAATTTATCAATATTTACAAGATTTGTTTACATAAATTAAAAAAACAAGAGGATAACATTCCTGCTATCCTCTTGTTTTTTTTATGTTTAATAAATTATTCTTTTAAGAATGATTCATAGTTTCTGGCCAATAAATGCGTCTTAACTTGATTAATCAAGTCTAATGCAACCCCAACCATAATGATTAGTGATGTAGCACCAATACCTTGTAAAGTTGTTATTTTAGTTAAATAACTTGCTAATGCAGGTATAAGAGCTATAATACCTAATCCCATAGCACCAATAAAAGTTGTTTTAGTAAGAATTTTATCAAGTGCTTCTGCAGTTGGTCTTCCTGGTTTTATACCAGGGATTGAAGAACCATATTTCTTTAAATTATCTGCAATTTCTTTTGGTTGCATATTAGGCATAATTGAAGCATAGAAAAATGTTAACGCAACAATCATTAAGAAATAAATTGTATAATAAGTTGCACCACTTGGATTAAATATTTTATTCAATACCATTACAACATCTTGTACCCAGCCTGCTGGTAAGTTTGCACTTCCAACTAAACTCAAAATAGTTGAAGGGAAAAGCAAAATTGCAACCGCAAAGATTATAGGCATAACCCCGCCAGGATTAAGCTTAAATGGAATAAAAGTATTTACTCCACCATAAACTTTATTCCCAACTTGGCGTTTAGGATTGACAATAATAACTTTTCTTATGGCTTCTTGCATAACTACAATAAGAATCATTGTTAAGAAAAATATTGTTAGCAATACAACCAAACCAAAAGCTAAACTTGAATTATTTGCTATCATTTCCCAAGTTCTTGTAGCATATAAAGGGATACCAGATATAATACCTACAAAGATTATTAAAGAACCGCCGTTACCAATACCTCTTTCGGTAATTAACTCAGACATCCACATTACAAGAGCTGAACCAGCTGATAAAGTTAATACAGATGATATATAAAACATTGTGTGGTTAACTCCAGCTGTGATTGCATTTGTATGCGCCATGAATCCCATGAAGATGCAAGCTTGAAAAGCTGCCAATACAATCGCAAATACACGAGTGTATTGAGAAAGCTTTCTCCTACCAGCTTCGCCATCTTCTTTTTGTAATTTTTCAAGTGCTGGAACAATTACAGCCATCAATTGCATAATAATTGATGATGTAATATATGGTCCAATACCTAAAGCAAAAATGGATACTTTACCTAACGCACCGCCAGAAAACAAATCTAAAAATCCTAAGATATTGTTCTGACTAGCGAGATTTGCAAAATATTCATTATTAATGCCGAACAACGGCAAATGTATACCTAAACGAAATAAAACAAGCATTCCAAAAGTGAAGATCAACTTCTCTTTTAAGCCTGAAGCATTCCACATAGACATTAAGTCTGCTGTTGTAGGTATTCTCATTTTGCCAGAATTCATTCCTGCTGTCATTATACTAATTCAACCTTTCCGCCTGCTGCTTCAATTTTTTCTTTTGCTGATGGAGAAACGTAATCAGCTTTAACTGTAATAGCTTTTTTGATTTCGCCATTGCCTAAGATTCTTAAACCGTCGCAAGAAGGGTGAGCTTTTTTAATTTCTTTTAAAGAAGCTAAAGAAATTTCTTCAATGTTAAGTGAAGCTAATCTACCAACATTAATTTCTGCGTAGTTTCTAGCATTAATAATTTGGAAGCCTTTTAATTTAGGAAGTCTTCTGTAAGCTGGCATTTGACCACCTTCAAAACCTCTTTTTGAGCTTCTACCAGATCTTTGACCTTCACCATTATGACCACGACAAGATGTTTTACCGTGTCCAGATGAACGACCACGTCCTACTCTTTTAGATTTGCCTGTTGCACCTTCAGCAGGTCTTAAATCTTCTAATGTAATTCTATCTGCCATTTTTTTATTTCCTTTACTATGTTTTACACTATTACTTGTTTGTTAGCTTAGGAGTTGAGTAGAAATTAAAAAGATTCTTCTAAACTTCTAAACTTCTAAACTCTACTCACTAACTTCTACTAAGTGAGAAATTTTGTTTGCCATACCCATAATTGTTGCACTGTTGTGGTGTTCAACAACTTGGTTTAATTTTTTTAGACCTAATGCAGCAGCAACTTTACGTTGAGCTTCTGAAGATCCGATTAAACTTTTAACAAGTTTTATTTTTACTACTTTTGTATCTGCCATTTTTTTATCCTTTACTTAATTTTATTATTTAAAAACCAATTTTTAATAGCCTATTAGTTTAATAATTCAGCAATTGTTAAACCACGTTTTTTAGCTACTTCATTGAAAGGTCTTAAAGATTTAAGAGCTTCTAAAGTTGCATTAGCTGCGTTAAGAGGTGATTTTGAACCTAATGATTTTGAAAGAATGTTTTCAATACCTGCAAGTTCAAGTACTGAACGAACAGCACCACCAGCAATAATACCAGTACCTTGAGAAGCTGGTCTTAGCATAACTGCACCTGCGCCTGATCTACCTGTGATTGGGTGTGGAATAGTTGTTTTAAAAATAGGTACTGTAATAAGATTTTTTCTACCATCAGCAATAGCTTTTTGAATAGCGATAATAACTTCAGAAGCTTTAGCACAACCAACACCAACTTGACCTTTTTGGTTACCAACAATAACGATTGCACGGAAGCTTAATTTTTTACCACCTTTAACAACCTTAGTTACACGACGGATTTGAACAACTTGTTCTTTCCATTCAGATTCAGGTTTAACTTCTTGAGTTTCTACTTTTTTCTTTCTTGAACGTTGTTTCTTAGCTGGAAGCTCAGTAACAACTTCTTCTGTTTCAACAGATTCAGCAACAACTTCTTCTGTAGCTTCTACAGTCTCAACAGTTTCTTCATTAATGATTTTTTCTTCTGACATAATTTACCTTTCTGTCTTTTTAATTACATATAGTGTTCTACTTGTTTTTTATTAAACAATTAAAAATCCAACAACAAATGCGCCAATATTAGGCAACAACGGATTATTCAATTGTGGGTTTTTTCTGACATTAATAATAATATTTCAAACATAATTAATTGTAAAGCTCTTTTATTACTTATATTTCAATATCTTAATATTTATATTAAACTTATATTAATGAAAGAACATGATTTTATTGAAATAATAAAAAAACAAACAAATAGCCCTTATTTAGGGGATGATTGTGCTTATTTAAAGGAATTTAATTTAGTCGTAACTCAAGATAATTTTGTAGAAGATGTACATTTTAAACGAGAGTGGGCAACTGCATATCAAATTGGTTATAAAGCCGCTGTTGTTAATATTAGTGACATTTTAGCTTCAGGAGCAAAACCTCAATTTTTATCAGTTGGATTATCTATTCCAAATCTAGGCAATGATTTTATAAGTGATTTTTACAAAGGGCTTGAAGCAGGCTCTTATGGTGCAAAAATCATAGGAGGAGATATTACAGCAGCTGACAAAATTTTTATTTCAATAACGGCTATAGGAAGTACAAAAGGTCGTAGAATATCATCAAGGAGTTTTGCTAAACCAGATTTTGTTGTTATATCAAGTGGCGATTTTGGAGAAAGTTCATTAGGATTACAAGAACTTTTTAATGGCAAAAGAGGAACAAAAGCAATAAAAACGCATTTAGAGCCAATACTTGATGAAAATTTCTCTAAAAATATTTCAACAAAAATTGATACTAATTATGCAATGATGGATACTTCAGACGGATTGGCTGATGCTTTATTTCAAATTGCAAAATCAAGTAATGTTAAAATAGTAACAGATTATATTGAAGGAATGTTTGGTGCAGAAGACTATAGACTTGTAGCAGCTATTCCTAAAGAATTTTTAAACAATATTGAAAATTATAACTTAATAGGCAAAGTAAAACCTTTTGACGGAGCTTATTTAGAAATATCGGGTAAAAAAATCTTTAACTATGACGAATTGAATTTATACGACCATTTTTCTTTATAATTTAGTTATTTTTATATCTATCTAGGTTTATAATCATTTTTGGTAATTATTTAATAAGCAAATAATTTTATAGTAAAAACACCATAAGGTGTTTTATTATGAAAAAAATATTAATAATAGTAAGTATTTTTATTTATCTATTCTCATTTTTACCCATTGAAACTTTGGCTGCAACAAAAACACAGGTTGCAGAAATTTCTAAAATTGAAAATGAATTATACGGATTTGATTATATAAATGAAGAAATGAATAAACGTCTTTCAAGATTAGAGAAAACTATATATGGGAAAGAATCTTCTGGGGATATTTCTAAAAGATTGAAACGGATTGCAATGGATATAAATTCAGAACAAATAGGCTTAGAAATTACTCCTAGCGAAGATACATTTAGAGAAGATGAGGCTATTGCTGACAGCACAGTTAATTATCCAATAGTAGATGAAATCGAGATGAAATTATTCAAAAAAACATATAAAAACAGAGATTTTCATACAAGAATTGTTACTATTGAAAGAGAATTATTCGGAAAAATTTATGATGTAGAAGATTACTCAAAACGTATGGATAGAATTAAAGCAGAAGTTGTACCGGAGCGCTTGGCTCGTGAAAAAGTTTTTGGATACGATAATACAGATGAAACTTTAAATTCTATTGATTTAAGTGGGCTTAACAATAATAGATTTGCAGGCAGAATGCCTTATGGCCAAGAAAACTACACAAGACCTTATTCAAATTATGGTGATTATACAGGAGGAGCAAGTCCTATGCCAGAAAATCTAGGCAATGAACTTGCTCAACTCGAATACAATACATTTGGTACAGAATTTTCTAACGAAGATACCGCTTCAAGAATCAAAAGGCTTAATAGCGTAAATAAAGCAAAAAAATCTTCAAGTCGTTACGATTCAGCTAAATTCCAACAACGAATGTCTACGGCAATGGAAATAGGCGCTATGTTACTAATGATTCTTGCTATGGTTCTATAATATACCTTCAATTCCAGCTCTAACAATAGCTCCAATTCCCTCATATGTAGTCACACGAGAATCTATGCCATCTACATCCTTACCTAGACAAATAATACAATCTTCATATTTATCTATGCCATGAAAACAAATACGGGTATCTTGTGGTAATTTAAAGTCAAATTTAAAGAGAAAGTCAGCTAAAGTACCTTGATATCCAAAACTAACAATGGATACGATAGGTGAGCCGTCTAAAGTAACTAAAGAATGAGGATCTCGATACGATTGGTCGCGTAGATTTCTATATACTTCTTTACTAATTACAAGACGACAATCACCAGAACCATATACTTTATCTTTGCCAAATCTAAAATCATACATTATATTCTTATATTGTCCTGGTTCAAAATACTTCTTTACAAAATCGGGCGACTCCATTCTATAACCTTGCAAAGCTCTACTCATAAGTTCTTTAAAAGTTTGCTCATTTTTTGCATTTTTCATTGGACCATCAAAATATTTTGCAAAAGCTGTAGCATATTGATATCTTTTGAAAGATACAGTATCTTGTGGACTATGAACTTCTTGCGGTTTTTGAGCCTTTTTTGTTTTTGAAGCAGAATATATAGATCTATTCACAGAACTAATTGGAGATACAAACATAATACACATCCTTTCTTAAAACTACACACACCAACAAAATATGAATATCTCAAACCAAGATATTTGTCAAATATTATTTTGTATTCCCTTTAATTATATCTGAAACCCAAGGCAAGTAACTATAATAACCCATTGCTGAGGTTATCGCTAAATACAAGATTATTGTAGTAGTAAATAATTGGATAATTGAAAGCTGATTTGCAAACGCTAATGGTGCATTTAAAATAACTGGTATTAAATTAATAATCGGAATTTTGTAAATAATTACCAATAAAAAATTCCCAAAAACAGAAATCAAGAAAAACAAAATTGATATAAAAATTGATTGCAGAATATGATACATTAAAAAAGGAGTAACTTGCTTTCTTGTAACAGCAGCGATAATAAGCCATACAAAACCCGCACCACCAGCTGTTAAATATGTTAGAGCAGCAATAAGTCTTTCTATTGGATAAGGTTTATTAAAAGTTCGCAATCAAGTCCTCTTTTCTGTTATCATTAATATAATCGTCCAAAACTTGAATAAATACTAATTTATATTCATCATTTTCAGGTCTTATATTAATTGCTGCACGATAA
Source organism: bacterium (assembly GCA_017482685.1). Taxonomy (GTDB): domain Bacteria; phylum Cyanobacteriota; class Vampirovibrionia; order Gastranaerophilales; family Gastranaerophilaceae; genus CAG-196. The sequence continues at coordinate 22,451 of JAFUMP010000001.1, forward strand.
GAATAAATAGAACGCTCTATTTCATTATTCATATAATACGTATTTGCAATCAATACAAAAATACTTGGATCAAGCTTGTTTATTTTAAGAGCTTCTCTATATTGCTCTTCAGCTTCTTTATATTGTTTTAAATTAGAATATAAATTACCTAATAAAATATAAGCATTAACTTCTTTTGGTGAAATTTCAATAGCTTTTTTGTATAATTCGACAGATTTATCATAATCTTTGAAATCAGATGAAGCAATCGCATAGCAAATATATGCTTTATAATTATCTCCGTCAAGCTCTAATGCTTTTTCAAAATATTTATAACATTCGTCTTTATCTTTTATTACAGATAGAGTGTTAGCCACACATAAAACCACGGTTTTATTATCAGGTGCTAATTCTAGAACTTTGTAATAGAATTCCAAAGCTTGCTTATAGTCGTACAATTTATAACAAACATTTGCTAAATCAATAAGTGCTGATAAATTATTTGAATCAATTGATAATGCTTTTTCATAATAAGCTCGAGCTTCTACATAATCCTCAAAATCATGATATAAAAGAGCTATTGCATTATAGATTTCAGGCTCATTTGAGTTAAAATCCAATGTTCTAGAATAATAATGCAAAGCTTTTGAAAAATTCTTCATCTCAGCATAAGTGTTACCTAAGTTATAATAAACTAAATAATTGCTAGGATTTACTAAAACAGCTTCATTAAAATATTTTAAAGCTTTTTTATATTCCTTGCTATAAAACCAAATGCTACCAAGATTTAAAAGTGTTTGCAAATCCTTTGGGTCTATTTCTAATAAACTTTCATAAACAGAAATGACCTTTTCATATTGATTATCCAGTGCATAATATTTTGCCAACTCATGATAATGTTCTGTGTTTTTTGGATCAATAGCCATTTTTAAAACGGTTTTTTCAATAGCTTTATCAAGTTCTTTTTTATCCATTGTATACTCTCTCTATTATTTAATTTATTTATATTCAGAATACTCTTCTGATTCTTTTAACCAAGTTTCACGGGGAACACTAAAAGCGTGACTCCAAAATTTTTCAATAGCATAAGCTTCTCTATCCTCTTGATGAAGAATATGAACAACAACATCACCGTAATCAATAAGATTCCAGCGGTTTTTTGCATCATTTTCTTTCCCCAAAGGTAATCTAGAAAAAGTTTGTTTAATTTTATCTGCTAAATTCTCTGTTAATGCTTTTACCTGAGTATTAGACTGCGCAGAACAAATAACAAAATAATCCGCAAAAGATGAAACATTACTTATATTTAAAATAGAAATATCCTTTGCTATTTTTTCGTCTAAAAATCTTGCAATTATACAAGCCATTTTATATGATGAAATATCTGTCACTTATTAAATCTCCATTAAATCATATCTATTCTTTTTTTATGTCTTCCGCCTTCAAATTCAGTATTAAGCCAAATATCTACGATATCTAAGGCAAGACCAATTCCAGTGATTCTCTCTCCTAAACATAAAATATTAGAATCATTATGCATTCTTGTCATCCTCGCAGTAAAAGTATCAGTACAATGCGAAGCCCTAATGCCATCAAACCTATTGGCTGCTATAGAAACACCAATACCAGTACCACAAACAAGAATCCCTTTATTCCCAGTATTAAGAACTTCATTCGCAACTTGTTTTGCAATAACAGGATAATCACAAGATTCTGGAGAATAACACCCCAAATCCGAGATATCATATCCTAGCTGTTTCAAATGTTCTATAATCTCATTTTTTAATCTAAAACCACCGTGGTCTGAGCCTATTATAATATTAGCCATAAGTCCCTTTTCTTTGTAATATGCTAATTGTAACATTTTTGTAATAATTAATCAAGAATCTAGTTTTTAAAACGTTAATATATATATGGTTGTGTTTAATACAAATAGTTACTTCAATAATATTGCATTTAAAGCTTCTATTTCTGATAAAGATATAGATAGCTTAAAAGATGCAAAACAACATTTCTCAGATTGTTATATAATGGCAACTTTAGAAACACTAAGCCAAACCGAAAATGGAAGAAAAGTATTAAAAGAACAAATTCAAAGAGATGACGCTGATCCAAATAAAATAAATTGTTATTTCTATACGAAAAGTGGAGCACAAGAAAAATATACAATTCCTACTAATACTGTTATAAAAGGATATGAAAAAGTTTACGATAAACAGCCAAATGAAATTATAAGAAGCGTAGATATTTCTGTTAGTGAGTATGAAAAGAAATATGATAGCAAACCAACTATTAGCAAAATTGGAGATAAATTTAAAGACTTTTCTTTTGAATACAACTTACCTTCAAATTTTATGCGAATGTTAACAGGAGTAAAACCAACTGTAATAGGCGAAACAGATTTAAATATTAATTTAACCAACTATAAAGAAGAAGTTATGCAGTTGTTTAAACGCATGGACGAAGAAGACAAACATAGCTTTGTTATATCAACAGGAATAAAAGCTTTAGACGGTCATCGTTGGCATGTTTATATAATTCAAGATGTTGATTTAGAAAATAATACAATAACAGTAAAAGAAAAGCGTGGTAATAAACCTCAGACATTAACAATTGATGAAGCTTTAAAAACATTTAAGTTTATTGCAGGATACTTTAATTCTGATTTAGAAAATAAGTTATAAAGTTTTTACCGTCATTGCAAGCTTAAGCGAAGGAATCTAGTAGTTATTTATCACCCCATCCCAGCCTTCCCCATCCAGGGAAGGAGTAAAGAAGCAATCCGGTAATGATTTCCCTCAGCCTATCTTCTTAGCCCTTGCAATAGTCCAAGCACGTTTTCTTGTCTTACATTCCTGCTTGATGCCATTAGCGTTGCGCTTGCCTGTTGTAAAATCTGTGCTTGAACTAATTTAGCGCTTTCTTTTGCAATATCGGCATCACGCAATGTTGAA
>JAFUMP010000005.1 GCA_017482685.1 bacterium
AACAAAGAAGCAACATCCTTGTGGCTGTAGTACTTGGGAGATAATGAGAGTTGGGATTGATTTTAAATTAAGATGCACAGGGTGCGGGTATGTTGTGATGTTGGAAAGGAAAAAGGCTTTAAAAAGCATAAAGAAAAAGGTTGATGTTGGGTAATATTCATTAAAGATGATAAAAAAGCCAGTAAAGTTTAAAATCTTTACTGGCTTAATCTATGTCAAGTAGAAAGCACACACCAAACTCTAGCATGTGCTTTCTACATAGCTGTTTCTTCCATATAAGCTCCTTCTAATAAAATATTTCTACTAACCAGATACACATAGGACACTTAAAACCTCACCGGAATCTTCTCCTCAGTTTTCGTGAACACTACAACTTGATATCAGTGGAACATCTTCCATCTGTACCAGCTAACAATATCTGTTAGATTGTATTTATTATACCATTGTTAACATAAAATGTCAATATAACTTTATGGGGAATTTAAAAAAATTTTTGCTATAATGTTTTTTATTTGTTATAATGACTTTATAAAATAAAAAGAAAGGAGATATTACTATGTCTGAAATGCAAATGCAAGCAATTAAAGATGTAATTAAGATGGTGCCAAGGCTTAATTTGGAATGCCTAAATTCGATTAAGGTTTTAATTGAACAAGCAATTGATTTAGAACTTTTAAGTCTAGAACCAACTGTTATTTTAGGTAATATGGATATCACAGAAAAGGTTATGTATTTAGATTACTTAAAAGAGAAAAAAACTAAAGAAAATAAGGAAGAAGAAGTAATTCCTTTTGAAGAAGTGCTAAAGAGAGAGGGGTTGACTTTTGATGACTTACAAGATACTGATTAAATCTCAAGCTATGAAATTTATTGAAAAACAAGATAAATTTCAAAGGTTAAGAATCTATAAAGCGATTTACAACCTGCCAATTGGAGATGTGAAAAGGTTAGCAGGTTGTAAAAATCATTATAGATTAAGAGTTCGGTGCATATCGAATAATTTTTGAAATGAAGCAAGACGAGCTAGTTATAGTAGTGACAAGAGCTAATAATAGAGGTCAAATTTATAAATAAATTTTCTTTAAATTGTTTATGTTCATTAAACAAAAATTTTCCCAAAAATATAATTTAAAATAACTTTTTTCACTTTCAATTTTAGACAAGTTATGATAAGATTTTTTGTATTGAATAAGCAAAAGATAGGGGTAAGTTGAAGTGGAAAATAATGGATTGAATTGGAACGAAGTTGTAGATTTTTTCTCGAAAAAATATGTATCTTCACGTGGAGCGTTTAGTGGAAGTGAAGCGAGTATAAATAATAATGTACTTGAGGTTAATTTGAAATCTAAAAGTAAGTTTATCATGCTTAGTAGAAATATGGATAAGCTTATTAGTGATTTTGTGATGAACTCTACTGGAAATAGATATGAAGTTAAATTTAATGAACCGGATGTAGTTGAAGTTATACCAAAGCAAGATGAAATTATAAAAAGAATGCTTGAAGAAAATGCTGCTAAAGCGGCTAAAGTAGCTCAAACTACGGCGAATACTGAAAATTTAAAAGCTTCAAAAGAAGTGAAAGTGAATACAATGCCAGAAGGATATAAAGCTGGAAATACAGCTAATTCAGCACCAAAGGCACCTGTAACAAATAATGCACCTACATGGCAGCCACCTACTGGAAACGAGGCTCCAAGAAGAACGCCTAGAAAGAGAAATCTTGATATGGTAGAGGACGTTGAAAA